>CADBTC010000045.1 GCA_902797445.1 uncultured Eubacteriales bacterium
AATATCCGGGATGCGGCGATCCTGTTCCCAGCTGGCCACCGCAGACCTTGATATAAAGAGTTTATCCGCCAGCTCGGTCTGGGTCATCCCCTTTGCTTTCCGGGCGTTTTTGATCTGTTCTCCAAGTCCGGCCATCACAATTCCTTCTTCCAAATTCAAGATTCCGAATCGGATTATGCTTTAAACCTGTATATTTTACCATAAAGCCTGTCCATCAATCAATACTTTAAGGGAAAAGAAGATTCATTCCTCCAACCTCGTTATCACCGCGGACCGCAGAAGGAGGAAAGGATGCGGAGACAGCTTTGATGTCATCGAAAAAACACCCCCGCGGGGGTGTTTCATTCAGAGAAGAATAGGCTTTACTTTTGTTTTTCCATGGTGATGGTGGTGTCGCCTTCCACAACGTACTGGAAGGAGGCTTCGTTCTTATGCGCCGCCTTCTTGGCTCCGTTGATGAAATAGCCTTTGCCCACCATGCCGCCGCTGGCGATCACCGTAATGGTGGTTCCCACCGGTACTTCGCCGGATTTGGCGTAGGAGCTCTTATATCCGGTAAAGCGGCAGTTTTCGCAGGTAACGGTCACGAGCGTGGAAGGATCCGCTGGGGCGACCGTTTCATCGGGGAGAACCAGGGTTTCCGTGGCGGTAGTGTCAGGACCGGGCTTGTTCACCTTGACCTTCACAGAAGCGGAATACGGCCAGCCCTTGATGCCCATGCCGCGGACTTCGCCGTCCGGGGTAAAGCGGATGCCGTCTACGGATACATACTCGATGGAGCCCTCGGTGGCATCTGGCAGCTTTACATAGAAATCAGCTTCACCATCCGTAAAGGTCAGCTCCTGCTGGGCCTTTCCAAGGGGTTCCCCCTTGCTGTCCACCTTGTACAGCTCGATCCGGGTATTGCCGGTCATGACGATCTTTTCGGGCTTCGGAGTCGCGGTGGGTACGGCAGGTGTCGCCTTCACTTCGCTCTCCGAGTCAGAACTGTCGGACTTGGAAGAAGTCTTGCTGTCGGAATCGGAAGACGTGCCGGATTTGCTGTCCTCAGAGGAACTGTCCGCCTTGGCGGTGGGCGTCGGCGTGGCCGGGGGTACCATCCCCTCAATCAGGATCATGACGGTATCGGAATCCACTCCGCCGTTCTTCGGGCCGATATGGCAGTATGCCGTCCAGCCGTGCATGCTTTCCGGCACCTTCTTCAGGGTAATGTTCAGGCTGTTGGGATTGCTTACCTTCAGGCCGGAGACCGCGTCGCTCAGCTTTCTTCCGGTATATTCCTTACCGGCTGGACTCTTAAAATGCCAGGTAATCCCCCCGTCGGCATTCTTCGCCTCCAGGGAAATCGTGATCGTGCCGCCCTTTTTTACGGTCTGGTTCTCCGGCTGCTTGGTAATGCTGGGCTTCGCAGCGAAAGCCACACCGAGTACGCCCAGAAGGATGCACAGAATCATCAGGATCGATAACAGGCGTTTCATGCAAAGAAAACCTCCCCATACATTCAGAATCATTCACAATAATATCACAAAAATGTAATAAACACAACGTTGATTTAACATTTTTTTATGAAAAGGACCCGTATTTCTGCGGTATTTTGCCTTCATTTTTCGGCGTACGGGTGAGGAGCAGGCGAAGCATCACATCCTCCAGGGTTTCAGCCCGGGCGGGGAGCTCGCCGCTCTTTACGGCCAGATCGGTATCCAGGCAGAGCCGTACAGCGTCCCGTACCTGGGAAGGGGACCAAAGCTGTGTCTGGCGGATATACTGACGGGCAGCATAAGGAGACACACCCAGGGCGCCGGGAATATCGGAGGCATTGCGCTTTTCATACTGCATGATCTTTACATGCTGCATGAGGCGGAACTGGCGGAGCAGCAGGGCCAGGATGCGGATCGGATCCTCGCCCCCGCGGAGGGTATCCCGCAGAAGGCGGAAGGCGCGGGTTTCCTGCCCGGCCACCACCGCATCCACCATCTGGAAGACGTTGGCTTCAGCGGAAGGAACAGCCAGCGCTTTGACGTCCTCCGGGTCGACGGCCGGCGCGTCCGGATGGTAAGCGGAGATTTTGGCCACTTCCGTCAGCAGCCGATTGGTGTCGGATCCGGACAGAAAGATCAGATAATCCGCCGTGTGCTGATCACATTCCCGGCCCAGCTTTCGGAAGGCATCGGTCACAAAGGAGGTCAGCTCCGAGCCTTTCAGCGGATCGAAGGAGACGATTCCGTTGAGCTTCTGCACTGCCTTGAAGAGCTTTTTCCGCTCATCCGCCTTTTTCGCGCAGAAAAAGAGCAGCACCGCGTAATCGGGAGCCTGCGGCAGATAATTCAAAAGCCGTTCATCCGGCTCGGACCGGCCCTCCAGCGCAGCCAGATCCCGCACCAGTACCAGCCGGCGGTCTGCCATAAAGGGCATGGTTTCCGCGGCGGCGATGAGGGCGTCGGATTCCGGGTTTTCCAGAATGGTCTCATTCAGGTCCTCCAGCCCGGCAGGAAGCAGTGCTTTACGCAGGTCCATCAGGGCCTGCTGCTTCAGGTGCTCTTCCTCCCCGGTAAAGAGGAGGACCGAGGGCAAACGTTTTTCCGTCAGGAGACGGTTGAAATCAGCGCGGTTCAGGAAGGCTCACCTCCGTGGGAGTCAAAAAGGTTTCGACGGTATACCCGCGATCGGAAAAGCGGACGGTCAGCATGCCGTGGACTGCCGTGGAAAAAAGGGGCACGTCCCCCAGCCGGTCCTGAAACTGGAGGTGCCGGTCCGCACTGTCACAGGTCAGCAGCACCGTGACGGGCTGCACCGTGGAAAGAAATGCCGGGGAGGACGAGGAAACGGATCCGTGGTGGGCCGCCTTCAGTATATCCGCGGGAACAGCAGCATACATTTCATAGCGGCCGTCCAGATCCCCGGTCTGCAGGAGCGCGGCCCCTTTGACGCTGACGCGCAGCACCAGGCTGGATTCATTGGCGTCCTGTCCGGGGCGGGTTTTCCCCTTTTCCGGCCACAGGACCCGGATGTCTCCGGAGGGAAGGGCCAGCCGATCCCCGGCCGAGAGCGTGCGAATCACCGTGCCGGCGGCGCGAAGCTTCTCCAGCAGGGCCAGCACATCCGGATGGACGGCCGCTTCGGTTCCGCCATCGGGGAGATACACCAGGGGGATGGGGATCCGATCCTCCATCAGGGCCTTCAGACCGTATACATGATCGGAATGCAGGTGGGTCAGGATGACCGCGTCCGGGGTCAGACGGCGCCGGTGCAGATAATTGCTGAGGACGCCGTCATCATAGCCGGTATCGATGACGATGACGCGATCCTGATCCCACAGGAGAGCGGCATCCGCGCTGCCGGCGGACAGCTGGATGTATTCAGAGGACAGATGGGGCCGGGGAAGCAGGGACAGAACGATCAGCAGTACTCCGCTGCAGGAAAGCAGCATCCGGGACCGCCTTTTCCACTGAAAAAGAGCGCAGAGCCCGGCTGTCAGCCCCAGGACGCCCGCCGCAGTCAGCCAATTGGAAGCCCGGGTCCAGAGGGTAATCCCCGGGAGGCTGCCCAGAAACCGGACGGCGGAAAGAAGTCCGGAGGTAGCCAGGCGGGCAGCGGCACAGAGCAGGGAGGAGAGCCGGGGAAAGGGCAGGGTCAGCAGAACCGTCCAGTACAGTCCGATCAGCCCCGAACCCAGCGCAATCATGGGGATGTTAACCAGAAGACCCAGCAGAGGAAGCTCCTGGAACGCATAGAGCTCCGGCAGCAGAATGCCGGCCTGGGCGCCCAGACCCGCGGACAGCCCCTGCCAGAGCCGGCGAAAAGAGGGCCGGGCGGGGGAGAGAAGCGCGGAAAGAAAGGGTGTGATTAAAGCCAGCCCCGCCACCGCGCTGAAGGAGAGCAGAAAGGACAGGCCCGTCAGCTGAACCGGGGACAGAAAGAGAAGCACCAGAAAAGCGGCGCAGAGCAGATGGGTCAGCAGGCGGGGCCGGTTCAGCAGGCGCCCTTCCTCCGCCAGGAGAACGAGCAGGGAAGCCCGCAGCACCGGCTGACTCCAGCCGCAGAGGGCGGAATACAGCAGCAGCGCAGCCGCGTACAGCCAGAGGCGCACCTTTCGGGGAAGGCACAGCAGCCGGAACAGCAGGGAAAGCAGGGCCACCAGCACCCCGGTATGAAAGCCGCTGACGGAGAGAAGATGGGCCACCCCCAGACGGGAGAAGGCCGTACGGTCCTCCCGGGGGAGAAAGGACCGGGTTCCCAGCAGCATGGCAGAAGCGTATTCTCCGGTCTCTTCCCCCAGGGCCGCGATCAGCCGGACGCGCAGCGCATGCCGCAGGGCGGCGGTCCAGCCGGCAAAGGAGAATCGGTCCGGGACGGAAACCGTCAGATCCGTCATGCCGTAGATTCCTGCGCGGATGCCCTTCCGGAGCAGTTCCTCGCGGAAATCGTAGCCATCCGGATTGGAGGGACCGGAGGGATGATAGATCCGGCCCTGGAAGACGGCTTGCATGCCGGGAGCCAGCCCTTGGGGCAGTTCGTCGGCATAGAAGGACCAGTACGCGTTTCCGCCGGGGAGCGGAGTACCGTCCAGGGTCACATTCGAAAGCGCTGCCCGGAACTGGCCGCTGGTCCGGGACTGGATTTCCTCCGATACAATGCCTGAGACGAGAAAGGACCCGGGCTCCGGCAGGGAAGGATGATAAGCCTGATATCCCCGCAGACAGCCCAGGGCCAGAAAGACGGTCAGCACGGCGCAGAAACGTTTTTTTCCCTGCAGCAGGAAAACCGCCCCGGCTGCAGGCAGAAGGGCGACCATCCCATACCAGGGCGAGGAAGCGATCCGGCCCAGGAGCACCCCGAAGGCGAAGCACAGGGCCGCGGGGGGCAGCAGCCAGCCCCGAAGGCGGGCGGTCACAGGGAGAACACCGCCCTGCTTTCCGCCAGGCGTGCGGCGGGATAGATCCCGCGGGCTTCCCGCAGAAGCGTTTCAGGCGGAATAAAAGGATTCAGATGCGTCAGCACCAGGGCTTTGACGCCCGCATCCCGGGCCAGGGCGGCTGCCAGGGCCGCGGAAAGATGGGGCTTGACTTCCGCCCAGCCGCTTTCCGGAAACAAGCCGTCCGCCAGCAGCAGATCCACCCCCCGGAAGAAGGCAGGCAGGGAAGGAAGGGTGTTGGTATCCCCGGTATAGCCCAGGGATTTCCCCCCGCTGGACAGGATGTACCCCACGCCGGGCACCGGATGCCGGGCTTCGCCCACCCGGAGGACGGTATCGCCCAGGGCGTACACATCGCCGGGCTTCACGTCTGTCAGATCGAAGCAGCCTGATTCCGCCGCGATTTTTCGCAGGGCGGAGGAAGGATCCGCCGGGGCGTACAGGGGCAGGGTTTTCCCCAGGGCCTGCAGCCGGTAAATCAGGGGCAGCAGATCGGCGGCATGGTCAAAATGCCAGTGGGAAAGGATCACTGCCGAAAGATCCTCCGGCGGGCACAGGGCGGTCAGCCGCCCCAGGATCCCCGATCCGAAGTCCAGCTGGAAGAGCGCGTCACCCGCTTCCACCAGGTATCCGGAGGTGGCGCCGTCAGAGGCAGGAAAAGGTCCGTTGACTCCCAAACAGTGCAGGCGCATGGCTCACAGCTCCTTTACATCGGCGCCCTGATCCGCAAAGACCCGGGAGATGAGGTGCAGGCAGCGCTGCACATCCTCCGGCCCGTCCGGACGCACCCAGAGGCCGGGGCAGTGAACCAGATCGGACAGGCAGTCTGCCAGGGCGTCGGCGTTCATGCCGTAATAGGCGGGAAGATCCAGGAGCCGCTTCAGGGCTTCATGGACCTGTGCGGTGGAAGCATAGTCAGAACCGAACAGACAAACGGTTTGCATGGTTTTCCTCCTTGGAACAGGTTGTTTCCGGGCAGCCTTTCAGCTGCTCCGATCGCTGGAAGGGGATCAGATTCCCCGCCCGGTGCGGACGGAGAATGTGATCATATAAGCCGCAAATGCGCTTTCTACGGTAATGAGCCGGGAATCGAGGGTGGCCAGCAGCCGCAGCAGCGGCCAGGAGACGCCCAGAGAGGCCAGATACTGATACAGCAGCACCAGCAGCACCAGGGCTGCGGGAATCCACAGCAGATGGGCGAAGGGTTCACGCAGGCGGGTGGCCCCCGCCAGGGGCAGCAGAAGCCCCAGCGCGACCCCCAGCGCCGCGCCCAACAGCAGGCTGCCGAAGAAGACGCTCAGCGATGAAAGGAGGGGGAGGAGCAGGGCCAGCAGCAGCAGCAGGCCCAGGGGCAGGACGATTACAACGAGCTTTCGCAGAAACATCCGGCATCCTCCTCCTTGAGTTCATCAAGCATCGCCCGGTCCCCGGGGGAGAGCGGGGCGGAGGCGAGCAGATCCGGCCGGAAGCGCAGGGTGGCGCGGAGGCTTTCCCGCCGGCGCCAGGCACGGATTTTTGCGTGATCCCCGTTCAAAAGGACCTCCGGTACCGTCAGTCCCTCCCATTCCCGGGGACGGGTATACTGCGGATACTCCAGCAGCCCATCGGAAAAGGATTCCTCCTCCGGGCTCTCCGCGCTGCCCAGCACCCCCGGAATAAAGCGGGCGACGCAGTCCGTGAGCACCATGGCGGCCAGCTCACCCCCGGTCAGAATATAATCCCCGATGCTGATCTCCTCATCCACACAGGTATCCAGGGCCCGCTGATCCACACCCTCGTAATGCCCGCAGAGCAGGATCAGCTCCTTTTCCCCGGCCAGCGCGCGTGCTTTAGCGGTGGAGAACTTCTCCCCCCGGGGCCCCATATAAATCCGACGGCCGCGGAAGGATTCCCCCATGGCGAAACGCATGGCGTCCCGGATGGGCTGGGCCAGCATGACCATGCCGGCGCCGCCGCCGAAGGGATAATCGTCCGTATTTTTGTGCTTCCGGTCGGAAAAGGCACGAATATCAATCAGACTGATTTCCAGCAGCCCCTGCTCCCGGGCCCGGCCCAGAATACTGGAAGCGAAAACGCTTTCAAACATTTCCGGAAAAATCGTCAGGATTTTAATCTTCAAAGACAGCCACCTCTTCCAGCGCGCCCTTTACGACGAGAATGCGCCGGGCATCGGTATCCACTTCCGGAAAGACCCGCAGCAGGGCCGGCGCCATGAAAGGCCGCTTCCCGGAGAAAACCCAGGTATCCACCGGGCCGTTCTGCAGGACGTCGGTCAGGGTTCCCAGCTCGTTCCCCTCCTCATCTATGGCTGTGCAGCCGATCAGATCAGCGATATAGTTTCCGCCGGGGGAGAGGGGAGCGGCATGTGCCCGGTCCACATACAGGCGGGCGCCCCGGAGACGTTCCACGTCCTCCGGGGTTTTGCAATCCCCCAGGGTGGCATAGACGAAGCCCTCATGGATGCGGGAAACCCGGCAGGGGAGGGGAGCATATTCGCCCCCGCGGGAAAGATACAGGGTGTCCCAGGTTTCAAAAAGGGACAGATCCGCCGCGCAGGGCTTGATTTTGCATTCCCCGTGGAGCCCCTGGGGCTTCAGCACTTCCCCGACCATCAGATATGCTGTCATCGTTTCTCCTTACAAATAGAAAAAAGGCGGAACCCGGACAGATGCGGGATTCCGCTTTTGTGCGCTTTACTGAATTTCGACAAAAACGGGTTTGGCGTTTTTCACCGTGGCCGCTTTAATCACGGATCGGATCGCTTTGGCGATTCGGCCCTGCTTGCCGATCACTTTACCCATATCCTCTTCCGCCACATGGAGCTCAAGGATGATGGCTTCGGGACCTTCCGTCTCGGTGACAGTCACCTGGTCCGGGTGCTCGACAAGGGATTGCGCCATAAAAGTAAGCAACTCTTGCATGGAGACATCCTTTCTGCATCGCGGCTTCTGGCAGTGAAACCGGGGCCGCGGACCGCGCTCTTACTTCTCTTCGATGGCGCCGGTCTTCTTCAGGAGGATCCGGACGGTATCCGTGGGCTGCGCACCAACGCCGAGCCAGTACTTGGCGCGATCGTTATCCACCTTGATTTCAGCGGGCTTGGTCATGGGATTGTAATAGCCGATCTCTTCGATGAAGCGGCCGTCGCGGGGGCTGCGGATGTCAGCAACCACAACGCGATAGAAAGGCTTTTTCTTCATACCCATTCTCTTGAGACGAATTTTGACAGACATTGCGATTTCCTCCTGAAAAATAAAGTGTATATATGGAGATCATATACAGGGTATATGAGAACCATCGGTGTTCCCCTGGGGGAGCGTTAGGTGCCGGGGAAGCGCATCTTACCCAGACGGGCCCGCATCCCCTTGTTGTTCATCATCTGCTTCATCATTTGCTGCGCCTGTTCAAACTGGCGGATCAGCTGGTTCACATCCTGCACGGTGGTTCCGGAACCGGCCGCGATCCGCTTCCGGCGGGAGGCGTTGAGGATGGAGGGATCCCGGCGCTCGGCCGGCGTCATGGAGCGGATGATGGCTTCGGGCTTGTTCATGGCCTTCTCGTCCACATCGATGTCCTTGCCGCTCATGCCGGGCAGCATGCCGATCATCTTCTTCAGGCCGCCCATCTTCTTCATGCTCTGCATCTGCTCCAGGAAGTCCTCCAGCGTCAGCTTATTGGACATCCCCTTGCGGGCGAACTTCTCGGCGTCATGATCGTCGAAGGCGACGGAGGCCTGCTCGATAAGGGTCATCACATCGCCCATGCCCAGGATGCGGGAGGCCATCCGGTCCGGATGGAAGGGTTCGATATCCGACAGCTTTTCGCCGATGCCGGAGAACTTGATGGGTTTCCCGGTCACCTGCTTGATGCTCAGGGCGGCGCCGCCGCGGGTATCGCCGTCCAGCTTCGTCAGGATGACGCCCGTTACATCCAGCTTCTCATCGAAGGTCTTGGCCACGTTGACCGCGTCCTGTCCGGTCATGGCGTCCACGGTCAGCAGAATTTCGGTGGGCCCGACGGCGGCCTTGATCCGGGCCAGCTCGTCCATCAGGGCCTCATCGATATGCAGGCGGCCGGCCGTATCGATGATCAGCACGTCCCGGCCGTAGTACCGGGCGTTTTCAACGGCTTCCTTCGCCGTCTTCACCGGATCCTGCGTCCCTTTTTCGAAAACCGGGACGCCCACCTGCTTTCCGACCACCTGCAGCTGCTTGATGGCGGCGGGGCGGTAGATATCGCAGGCGGCCAGCATGGGCTTTTTGCCCTGCTTGGTCAGATAACCGGCCAGCTTGGCGCACATGGTGGTCTTACCGGCGCCCTGCAGCCCGCAGAGCATAAAAATCGTCGGCACGGAGGAGGACCAGTTCAGCCGGGCATTGGTAGAGCCCATGAGCTCGGTCATCTCTTCGTGGACGATCTTGATGACCTGCTGAGAAGGGGAGAGGGAAGAGAGCACTTCCTGCCCCACGCAGCGCTCCGTTACCTTTTTGATAAAATCCTTGGCGACGGCGTAATTCACGTCCGCCTCCAGCAGGGCCATGCGCACTTCCCGCATGCCTTCCTTTACGGTCTGCTCGTTGAGCTTGCCCTTGCCCGTCATCTTTTTCAGGGCGCCCTGCAGCTTTTCGCTCAAGCCCTCAAAGGCCATCGGTATCCTCCTGATCCAGGGCGCGGAGCCCCTTCAGAATGCTCCGAACCCGTTTGTACTCCCCGCCGTCCAGGGCGGAAAGGGCATCGTCCAGTCCCCGTTCCATTTCCCGGAAACGCCCGGCCATGCCGAGGGCTGCTTCCATTTCCTCCAGCCGGGCGGCAGCCCGGGTCAGCGTCTCGTGAGCCGCCTGACGGGAGATCCCCGCCTCCGCGGCAATTTCGCTCAGGGACAGATCCTCCTCGCAATACAGGGAAAGGATCCTGCGCTGATGCGCCGTCAGCAGATTGCCGTAGAACGCGGCCAGGAAGGAAAGATCCACCTTCTGATCCAGAATCTCACCGGCCAAACGGCATGCCTCCTTTGTCAGGGGGAAAACCCTGACGAGCACCCATTATACACAAAACAGAAAAACTGTCAAGGGCTAACCCCTGACAGTTCGAAATTTCGTCCACGGTTTTTGCGGCTGCTCGGTTTTCCGAAGGATTCCCCCGGGCGAGAGGACCGCGTATTAATTGGAAATCGTTTCCCCGGTCAGGCGCTTCCAGAAGGCACGGATGGTCTGCTGGTTGGCGACGCCGTATTTGGGATCCATTTCCTCCGCTTCTTTCATGTCGCGCAGGAAATGCACGCAAAGATGCCCGTTGAAATTGTTGTCTCTGATGGATTGGGACTCGTGGGGCATGCTGTGGGTGGCCCCGATGGTCCACGCGCCGGAAGGCAGCTTCACGTAGACAGCCTTCTGGCTCCAGGTATTTTCCCCGCCAAAGGCCTTGAGCAGGGCGGCGGTATCCTCGGCGGTTCTGGGTTCTGCGTCACAGTGACGGCCGGAGGAAAAGATCCGCAGATTCCAGCTCTGGCCGGAGGAGGGTTCATAGATCAGAAGCGTTTGACCGTTCCGCAGACCGGGCTTCACATCGTTGTACCAGTGCAGCAGACGGACCGTCGCGCCGGAAGGTCCGGACGCAGTAGCCGATGAGGAGGCTGTGCCGGAGGATGTGCTCTGGGAAGCCGTCGAACCGCTGGATTCGGAGGAACCGGACGATGAGGAAGACCCGGAAGAACCGGAGGAAGAACTGCTGGAACCGGAGGATGAAGAGGAACCGGAAGAATTAATCTTCTTTTCCAGCGCCTGCAGCGTCTTTTTGCCGGCCAGGCCGTCCGCGGTCAGCCCCGCGGACTTCTGGAACGATTTGACCGCCTGGGCGGTCAGCTTGCCGAACTTTCCGTCCGCGGACCCGGAAAGATGCCCCAGGGAGATCAGCTGCCGCTGCAGGACCGTGACCCGGGATCCGGTGCTTCCCAGACGCAGGGTGGTATAATTGCCGCCGAAGAGGGAAGAAGATGAACCGGAGGAACTGCTGCCGGACGAGGATCCGCTGGAAGCGGAAGCGCTCTGGCTGCCGGAAGAAGCCGAGGAAGAGGAGGAAGAAGACGAAGAGGAACCGGAAGACGTTCCCGCCTTCTTATACAGAAGCGTCAGCGTCTGGGATCCGGCCAGCCCGTCCGCCTTCAGACTGGAGGCGCGCTGGAATTTTTTGACCGCGTTTTCCGTATGGGTGCCGAAGATCCCATCCGCGGTCCCGCCAAGGTAGCCCAGGGAGATCAGGGCTTGCTGCATCTGTCTGACCGCTTCCCCCCGCATTCCGGACCGAAGGGTATCCGCTTTATACGCGGACGCAGGCGTCCCCGGATGCAGCGCAAGCAATGCGGCCAGGGCCAATGCGCCGAGGCGACCGGTATTTTTCATGGGAATCAAACACCTCCTTGCAAACGAGAGAATGACGCCTTGGGGAACCGGACGGTTCGTGCCGCGAAGCACGTCGGCGTCTCTTTCTCCCCACGCCATACCGGGAAAAGCATAACACAAATATTTCATTTTGTAAAGAAATCATTACAAAAACATAAAAGAAGAAAAGCGATCTTGTCTCTTTTTCTTTTCTTTTCTTTTCCATCAAATGCGTGTATAATAATTCGGGTGTTTCCCGAAAATGAACGAAGGAGACGGGTTGAAGATGAAGATTCTGGTCGTAAACGCGGGGTCCTCTTCCCTGAAGTATCAGCTGATTGACATGGACGGCGAGAAGGAGCTGGCCAAGGGGCTGGTGGAGCGCATCGGCATCGAGGGCAGCCGGCTGAAGCATTCCGCGGGCGAGAAGAGCACCGTGGTGGAGGAAGCGATTCCGGACCATGAGGCCGCGGCGCAGCTGATGCTGAAGATCCTGCAGGATCCTGAATACGGTGTCATCAAGAGCACGGACGAAATCGGCGCCGTGGGGCACCGGGTGCTGCACGGAGGAAATAAATTCACCGCTTCCATGCTGGTCAACAGTGACGTGAAGGCGGCCATCCGCGAATGCTTCCCCCTGGGCCCGCTGCATAATCCGGCCAACCTGATGGGCATCGAAGCCTGCGAAAAGGTTATGAAGGGGACGCCCCAGGTGGCGGTTTTCGACACTGCCTTCCACCAGACCATGCCCCCGAAGGCCTATATGTACGGTGTGCCCAAAATGTATGAAGAAAAGCTGCATGTCCGCCGCTACGGCTTCCACGGCACCAGCCACCGCTATGTGAGCCGCCGGGTGTGCGAATTCCTGGGCATCAGCCCCATCGGCAAGAAGATCATCATCTGCCATCTGGGCAACGGCTCCAGCCTGAGCGCCGTCATGGACGGGAAGTGCCAGGATACCAGCATGGGCCTGACGCCTCTGGAGGGCCTGCTGATGGGAACCCGGTGCGGCAGCTGCGATCCGGCCGTGGTTCAGTTCATGGCCAATAATCCCCTGAAGGAGGACGGCACCCCCCTGGGCCATCCCATCAGCGTGGACGAAGTGCTGAACATTATGAATAAGAAGAGCGGCCTGCTGGGCATCAGCGGGAAGAGCAGCGACTGCCGGGATATCGACGATCTGGCTGACGCGGGCGACGAGAACGCGAAGCTGGCCCAGGAGATGCTGATCTACGGCATCAAGAAATACATCGGCTCCTATGCCGCGGCCATGGGCGGCGTGGACATCATCTGCTTCACCGCCGGCATCGGCGAGAACAATGACGTGCTGCGGGCGAAGGTTATCGAGGGCCTGGAGTTCATGGGCGCGGAGCTGGATCCCGAGAAGAATAAGGGCCGGGGCGAAAAGATCATCAGCAAGGACGGCAGCAAGGTGACCGTCTGCGTCATCCCCACCAACGAGGAAATCATGATCGCACGGGATACCCTGGACCTGGTCACCACCGGAAAGGTGCGGGATAACTGATTTTTCCCTGCAAAAGACGGATGATTCCCTGTAAAAGACGGTTGACAAACCATTTCCCAGTCGCTATAATGCTAAACGGTCACTTTTGAGGTGAGGACATGGAGCTTGACGTATCCACTGCTTTATCCCATCCCGGCCAGGTCTTCGGCTTCTCCGGTACGCAGGCCATTGCGGATCAGGAGATTTACGGCACCGTCGTCCGGATCGACGATTGCGCGGTAGAGGGGACGTATCTGGCGGATGATCAGGGGAATATTCGGGTGGAAGGAAGGCTCCGGACCACGGCTCACGCACCCTGTGCGAACTGCCTGAAGGATGCTTCGGCGCAAGTCGAAAACGAGTTTCAGGAAGATTTTATCCGAAACGGGGATCCGGAGGACGACGAGATTTTTGCCTACGAAGGGCACCTCGTTTCCATGAGCAAGCTGGTGATGTCTTACGCCGTAATGGCTCTGCCGATCCGTTTCCTTTGCAGGGAGGATTGTCCGGGCTTATCGTATAAGGACCCGGATGCGGCCCCCGTGGAGACCGGTAAACAGTACCCCTTCGCGGGGCTGAGGCAACTGCTTGATCAAATGGAGGAGGTGTAAACATGGCTGTACCGAAGGGTAAAATTTCCAAGGCTCGCAGAAACAGCCGCCGCGCCAACTG
>CADBTC010000046.1 GCA_902797445.1 uncultured Eubacteriales bacterium
AATTCAACGGCAGACAAAAAGCGCCGGGGACCGCTGCAAAACGCAGGGCCCCCGGCTTTTTTCATATCGCATATCGTGCATGCCGTATCATGTGCATCTATGCGCATTTTCCGGCCTTCTGCCGCGAAGAGGAGATCAGATTTCCAGTACCACAGCGCCGTATCCCGGCAGGGTGCATTCGCCGGACAGCGTTTCGCCGGACAGCAGATCCTTCATGGGACGCCGTACCGTGATCTGCGCCGGGGTTTTCAGATAGTTCAGCACGAAGGCGTACCGCTTTTCCTGATCGCCGCGGACGGCCAGTTCGCAGGTTTCCGGAAGCACCAGCGCGTCCCCGCAGGGATTGGCCGTGCCGAGCTTCCGCAGGAAGAGGCGGGCGGAGTCCTCGTTGAAGGCGGAGCCGTAATAATACACCGTGCCCTTTCCGACCTTCCGGGAAACCAGGGCGCCGCTGCCCGCGTAATAATCTGAGGTGTAGACGGCCTCGCGGACGCTGCCCTCCAGCGGCTCCACCAGATCCGTAAAGACGGAGGCTTCGAAGGCATCCTCGCCCCACTGCACGGTGACCCTGCCGGCGTCCGGCGCGATGAAGGAATATTCCGGCACATCGGCGCCGGTCAGATCCTGCAGCAGCCCCGGCAGCTTGTCCATGACGCACTGGCCGGTCACGTCCTTGTAGGCGGTGCGGCAGCCGAGAACCAGCGTGCCCCCGTTTTCCACATAGGCGGTCAGCTGGGCGGCCCGCTCCGGCGTCATGAGGGACAGGTGCGGCGCGAAGAGCAGGGAATAGGCGGACAGCTGCTCCGCGGTGGCGTGATCAAGATACACCACGTCCAGGGGCGTGTGGGAATGCTGCGCGGCGGCGAAAAGGGAGCTCTCGCTCTGCCAGGACACCCGGTTATGCCAGCGGTCCAGCTCCGCGTCCCATTCGTTGTCGTAATCCTTCAGCAGGGCCACCTTCGCCTGATATTTCTTTCCGGCGACGGGGGCCAGCTTCTTCATCTTTTCATGTACATCCCGCACCTCCGCGATGCGGCGGTTCTCCCGGCCGGAGTAATCCAGAATGCCGTGCCAGTAGATTTCCGTGCCCATGGTGGCGGTGCGCCAGCGGAAATAGCTGATGAAATCCGCGCCGTGGGCGACGGACTGGAGGGTCCAGAGGGTCAGCTGACCCGGCCGGGGCGTGGGCGCTTCCATGCGGGTGTTCCAGCCGTTGGCGCCGGACTGCTGCTCCATGATCCCGAAGATGGGGCAGATGGACCGGACTTCCATCAGGTTGCGGCTCCAGCGGCGGTCCTTCAGGGCGTCCGCATCCTTATACATATCCAGGCAGTAGGCAAAATTCGGATAGGAGTCATAGGTATAGAAATCCAGGCTTTCCTTCGTCATCTGGTGATTGTCCAGATGGCCGAACATGCCGTTGGTGGTGATAAAATCGCCGGGCTTCAGATATTTGCGGATGATGTCGCACTGCAGCTTGCAGAAGGAGCGGGCGCTGAAGCTGACGAAGCGGATGTAATCCAGCACTTCATGGGGATTGGTGGAATAGCTGACGGTCTTGCGCGGCACATGCAGCTGCTCCCAGGAGGTGTAGGTCTGATTCCAGAACACCGTGCCCCAGGCCTTGTTCAGCGCGTCAAGGGTATGATACTTATCCCGGAGGAAGAGCCGGAAGGCCGCGGAATCCGCTTCGGAATGGAATTCGGCGGTTTCGCAGTTCAGCTCATTGTCGATCTGCCAGCCGATGATGCACTTGCGGGAGGCGTAATGCGCCGCCAGCTTCGTGACGATCCGTTCCGTCAGCGCCCGATAGACGGGGGCGTTGTAGTTGTAATGCCGCCGGGCGCCGTGTCGATAGGTCTTTCCGTCGATGTCCACGTTCAGCACTTCCGGATACTTCTCCGTCAGCCAGGCGGGAGGCGTGGCCGTGGGGGTGCCGAAAATGACCTTCATGCCGGTTTCGTCGCACAGGTCCAGGAACCGGTCGAAGAAATCATAGGTAAAGACGCCTTCCTCAGGCTCGGTCAGGTTCCAGGCGAATTCCGCGATGCGGATCACTTCGATGCCCGTATCCAGCATGCGCCGAAGATCGTCCTTCCACATGAGCTCCGGCCAGTGCTCCGGGTAATAGCAGGTACCGAGAACCATTCTCTTTCCGTCAAGAATCGCAGCCACTTGAAACAATCATCCTTCCTTATACTCTCTTCGTTTCCCAAAATCGCTTCAGAACGACAGACGCGTTCTTTTGCCGCAAATTTCATGCGATTTCGTACGGCCTAGGGCCTATTCTAACACCTCCGTCACAGACGGGCAAGTCAGAAAACGAAACGGCCATCCGTTATTCCGCTCCGCCGTAAGGCGGCGTGGCGGAGGGGACAACCGCTATCATTGCGGCACATGACCCCGTTCGGGCATAAAACAGGGATTGATGCCCATATAAAAAGCCTGTCCGCAGGCTGCTGACAGGCTGGAAAACAAGCAAACGCAGGGGACACTCATCCCTTTATGCTGCCCACAATGATGCCTTTGACAAAGTAACGCTGTAAAAAGGGATAGCTGCACAGAATGGGAATGGTGGCGATAATGATCTGCGCGCAGCGGAGCGACCGGTCGTTGATTTCAGCAAAGGCGGCGATCTCGTCGCCGTCCGCGAAGGTATAGTCCTGGCCGATCAGCGTCTGGCGCAGGAAGGTCTGCAGGGGACGCAGATTCACATTGTCCATATACAGCATGCCGTCGAACCACTGATTCCAGTGGTATACCATGCAGAACAGCGTCATGGTGGCAATGGCCGGCATGGAGACGGGTACATAGATATTCAGCATGGTGCGGAAATGGCTGGCGCCGTCGATCAGCGCGGCATCCTCCAGCTCAGTGGGCACCTGACGGAAAAAATTGAGCATCAGGATCAGATCATACACCTGCACCGCGGAAGGGAGCACCAGCGCCCAGATGGTGTTGCGCAGCTTGAGGGTGGAAACGACCATGTAGTTGGGAATCAGGCCGCCGTTGACCAGCATGGTGATGAAGAAAAACCAGGCGTAAAAGGTACGGCCGTGAAATTTGCTGTTTGGCTTGGAAAGCGGGTAGGCCGTCAGGCACAGCAGGATCAGATTGATGGACGTACCCAGCAGCAACCGGAAAACAGACATCCGGAATGCGTTCCAGAAGGCGGCCTTATCCAGCAGATAGGAATAGCTCTGCACATTGGTGCCGATGGGCCAGAAGGTGACCATCCCCGCGTCGATATAAGCGTTGCCCGATAAGGAAACCGCAATCACATGAATGAAGGGCAGCAGGCAGATGGCCGCCAGCAGCAAAAGCACGGTGATGTTCACGCTCTGAAAGGCAATACGCCCAGGATTGACGGGCCGCTTTTTTTTCGCTATATTCCCGGTCACTGTTTCACCCCCTTCAGAACAGGCGGTAATCAAACCATTTGTAAGCAATGCCGTATGCGGTGGAAATGAAGACCAGCGACACAACCGACCGGAACAGGCCCACGGCGGTCGCCGGACCGAAGGAACCGTTTTCCAGGCCCAGTCGGTATACGAAGGTATCCAGGATATCGCCGCTTTCGTACACAATGGGCTTGCACAGATTGTACAGCTGGTCAAATCCGGCGTTCAGCACGCGCCCCAGGGCCAGCACCATCATCAGCACCACGGTCATGCGGATGCCGGGCAGGGTCACGTGCCAGGTCTGCTGCCAGCGGTTGGCTCCGTCGATCTGCGCTGCCTCATACAGGGTCACATCGATGCCGGTGATGGCCGCCAGGTACACGATGGTGCCGTAGCCGAAATTCTTCCATACGTCCGTCAGGATTACGGTTTGGCGGAAGTAGCGGTTGTCCCCCAGAAAATAGACCGCCTTTCCGCCCAGGGCAGAGATCATTTGGTTCACGATCCCCGAGCTGGGCGACAGCAGGTCGATCAGAATCCCGCCGAAAATGATCCAGGACAGGAAATGGGGAAAATAGATGATGGTCTGGATGGGCCGTTTGATC
>CADBTC010000047.1 GCA_902797445.1 uncultured Eubacteriales bacterium
ATATACAGAAGGCAGCAGTCTCTCCGGCGCCTTCTTAAACGCCGTCGGCAAAAGCTGATCGCAGGTGGCCCAATTATCAACGAAGGGCAGAAAAGCCTCGACCTCCCCGATGCACTTGTCAAAATCCTTCTCCAGCGATATCACAAAGGCATGCAGCTGGTTCTCTTCAAAATATTGATGCGGAACGAGAGAAAGGAATGCGTCTCTATCCGGATCCGTGTACAGCGTTTTGGCGAATGCGCGCAGCGCAGGCGTTCTTACGCCAATCAGACGGTCGGATGACACGTTTGGAATGATTTTTCTCTGCAGCATGGCATAATCCTGATCCTGCAGGCGGAACAGCTCCGCCACAATCTGCTCTCTGTTCGTTTGATTTCACCTCCCCTCAGACCGCTTCATTCCGGACTGTTTCCATTTCCCGAAGAATCGCTTCCTTGCAAATTTCTGAGTCTTCTTTTTTCTGTTTTACCAGTCGAAGCCGTCGCTGCCGGAATCGTCATCCTCTCCAAACAGGCCGGGGTCATCCCCGTGATAAACGCTGCCTCCAAAGAGACCGGGAACCGTATAGCCGCTGCTCCCGTCACGGCCATGAACGTTTTCGCCTCCGAAAAGGCCGGGTGTGCTGTAGCCGATATTCTCCCCTTTGGCATTGTAAAAATCCTGCCCGCCAAAGAGACCGTCCACGCTGTACCCTGCTTCGGAGCCGTCCGCACGATGGAACTCCTCTCCTCCAAAGATCCCCGGTACACTGTAGCCCACAAGAGAACCTTTTTCATCATAGTAGTCCGTCCCCCCGAAGATCCCTGGGACACCATAAATTTTTCTGGGATCGTCCATGGTCTGCCTCCGTTCATGTCTTTTTCGCTGTACTTCCCTGCCCCGCCATTGTTTTGTTGATTCAGCCGGATTCCCCCGTCCGATACGCGGTGGGACTGAGGCCAAATCGTTTCTTGAAGGCGGCGGAAAAAACCAGCTGATCACTGTAACCGGACTGCCAGGTAATTTCCTTGACAGAAAGAGGGGTCTCCTTCAGGAGGGATGCAGCATGGCGAAGGCGGCATTCGATAAGATACTGCTGGACGGAGGTCCTCAGCTCCTTCTGAAAGGCACGGTTCAGCCGTGCACGGGTGACCCCGATATGCGCAGCGATGTCCTCCACGGAGACGGAATGATGCATATAGATTTCCTGAATGTATTCCCGGCCCAGGCGGGCATAGAGCGTATCCGGTGAATCGCTTTCCAGGCCGCGGTTGCCGGTTGACGCTTCATATTCCCGGGCCAGAAGAGAAAAGAGACGAATCATGCTGGCTTCCCGGGCCAGCATATCAGAAGCGGCCAGAGAGCGATGGGAAAGAATCTCCTGAATACAGGAGAGGGCTTCCTGCGGCTCGGAAAGGGGACGCACCAGGCTGCTTCGGGAAAAGCCGCACCTTTTGAGCACACTCTCCGTCCGAGTGCCCCGGAAGCCGATCCAGCAATAGGTCCATGGATCGTTGGCCTCCGATCCGTAGACCAGTTCTGTCTGAGGGTAAATCAGGAACATCTGTCCGGCACCCAGAGGCCATGTGTTTCCGCCAACGGAATAAAACCCGGCGCCGGAGAGAACGAAATGAAGGATATACTCGCTGCGGGGCTCAGAGACAATATGATAGGGCTTGCATTCCTCGATGCCGGCATGAACCGTCATCAGCTCAAGCGTGGGTTCAGCAAGACCTTCCAGGACCTGACAGGAATTGCTGGAAAAGTAAGTGGCATTTTTCATGGCACCACTGGGGGAAGCGTTCAAACCATCCCCCAACCTTCTCTGTTGATCCGCCAGCAAAATGGGGTTTATCGAGGTTCTCCGTTTCTGTCTGTACGATTATAACATATCTACAGCGATTTTACCATATTCATTTTCCCATAAATCGGATTCATAAAAATATTTCTTTTCTGGCAAGAATCAGCCATAATCATGACAACGAACAGCGGAAACGAGGGCGGAAAAATGTTCGAGGCAATCATCCGGACACCGGACTACGTAGACATCGACGGAGCTGTCGCAGACAATAATCTTATAAATGACGGTCTCTTTACGAACAGGGACGTGACAGTGGCAGTCCGGATACGCGGGGAAAAGCTGGCGGTCTGTCTGACCGCAGAAGAGAGCCCGGTGAGCCGTCTGGTGATCTATCCCTTCGTTCAGAAGCATTTCGTCAA
>CADBTC010000048.1 GCA_902797445.1 uncultured Eubacteriales bacterium
GAAGAAGGACGCGACTGCGTTCGAGGCAACCATGAAGGAACTGCCCAACAAAATGCTGATCTGCGGATACAGCGATTACGGTGCTTTTTGCAATCAGATAGCAGACAAGTTTAAAAAGCTGGAGCGGGAGAAGGCTGGAAGGAATGCCTGAAACAGGCAGGGCATCTGTGATGTTTTTCGTGACACAGGGCGTTTCGTCGACTATAATGAAAGTTAACAGGAAGATGACCGGAACGGGTAAAGGAGGATGACGGATGGCCAGCTATCTGAACGCGCCTGCGCTGCAGGAACTGATTCGCAGGATTACGACCGGTATTGATCCTGAATGCAAGGATGATCTGGAAGCGCTGGGCGACGCTTTCTCTTCTTTTCATGCCTATACGGACGCCGTGATTCGCGGGGAAATACGGATACAGCTTCACGGGCATGGCGCCGAGGGAGAAGCTTACCGAAACATTATTTCCGAGTATGATCAAACCCGTCACAGCTGCCACGAGGCAGCGATCATCAGCGTCAAGGTGCTGAACCGTCTGGCTTCCCTTTATGAGCTGGATCCCGTCTTTACGGGAGACGATGCGCATCGCCACCAGATCGCCGACTTCTGCCTGGAGCTGGATCAGCATTTCTTCCGCAGCCGGCGAATGAAGCTGTCATAACACCGGCCGAAAAAGGTTGAGCCGCAGGCATTCAGGCCTGCGGCTCTTCTTTTTCTCGGTTCTCTTTCCGAATGGTCCTGGGGCGCGCTGTATTGCAGAAGCGTTTCAGGCACCGGCATATCAGTGGTCTCGAACCGTTCCCTGTCTCCCTTTTCGATCAAATTACTTCGGCGTTTCCAGAATATGGATGGTCTTTTGCATATTTCAAAGCCTTTTCATGGAATTCACCCGGCTGCATTTCTTCATAATAAGTCTGTCGCCATTTTGTGTAATCAAGTTTTTCCCTGAGAATGAGTGCGATAAATGCTTCAGCGCCTACAACTCCAAACTTTTCAGTCAAGCATACCATTCCGGCATCGGCCAGTTCAAATGTGTTCTGTTCTATAGATTCATTAGGATATGCCATATTTCACTCCTCCATTTCCGTGATAAATTCAATCGGAGAAACCATCTTTATTTCATCTGATTTATACCTTAACAATCTATAGTCTACTGAGATGAAATACTCACAACCTGCATAGATGGCAGATGCAACATGATAAGCATCGTATTCTTTAACGTTGGTTTTCATGATCTCTTCTGCCTTTTCAGATATTTCTGCATCTCCTTTATGACTAACATAAACCTTTGCATTTTGACGAACAAATTCCATGATTTGTCGTTTCCTTATTGGAGATGGAATATGGCTGCACTCATAATCCAACGTATAGGAAGCAACTAAATCGAACTTGCCCTCTTCTACAAGACGCTGGATCCTAAGCTTGGATTGTGTTTCCATTGCAACTTTAAGTTGTTCCTGTGGATCGTATGGTCGGTTATAGCAACACATATCAAGGTAAATTCTCAATCCGTCTGCCTCCTTTCTCCAACTTTCTGAAGGGTTCGCGCGCTGCTTCCAACTTATATACATAATATTAACCCCGAATATCGGAATAGTCAATGGGAGACAGGGCCGGTTCTCTGCCTTCTTTTCAAGGCAACAGGAGGAGTCGACCCCGGTCGCCTTTTCTTTATTTGGCTGTCAGCGTGCAATCCGTATAGGAAACGCCGTTGATCGTCAGCGTGATGCCTTCCGGGATCACCACCGACGCATTGTCCTGAATGGTCAGGGAGCTGATCAGCGAGGTGCCGGTGACCCGCCATACCGCGTCATCCGTCAGGGTGATATCGATGGCGTTCGCGCCGTTGTCATGGACCAGGTTCGCGACCTGGCCAATGTTCCAGTATTCATTGATCGTAAAATACGTGTTCTGATACTCGGCCGCGAAGGCTGCGGCGTCCTCCGCGCTGTCGAAGGCGTAACCGCCGTTTTCCCTGACAGCCAGAGAACCTTCATAGGTGGTATGGATGGCCGAGGTGGAAGCAATCGCGCCGGTATAGTCCGCGCCGCTGCCGAAGGTCACGGAAAGCGTGTTTCCGCTGAGCCCGTCGGAGCCGGAGGCGTTGTAGATGCTGCCGGTGTACTGTCCGTTGGTAAAGGTGAAGCGCTGCGTTTCGCTGCCGGCCGCGGCGCTCTCCGTGCTGAAGCCGGCCTCCTCCGTATGATAGGGAATAAAGTTCTGGCTGCCGCCGTTCGTATTCAGCGGGTCGTCCGCACCCATCATGCCTCCGTTGGTTGCGTCGTCGTTGTCCATGACCTGAATCAGCACCCCGCCATTGGTGATGACCGCACCATCCACGCTGGCCGTCAGGGTCTGATTCGAAGCGCCGGTCTTGACCAGGAAGGTCGCGAAGCCGCTGTCCACCACGGTTCCTTTTTCGATCGTGATGGTATTACTGCCCTGATGCGCCATGAAGCCGAAGGTGTCCGAATGGATTTCGGTCGCTTTGTCTTCGTCCGCTGTATAGCTGGCCGTCGTCTCCCCCGCGCTGTTTTTGAGCGCATAGGTCTGCCCGGCCTCCAGCGCCGTATACACCGCGCTGCCGCCGGTGAAGATCGTGGCGTAGGTGCCCACGTTGATTTCAGCGCCCGCAAAGGTCTCGGCCGCGTTGCCGATGGCATAGGTGCCGTAGCCGGAGCCGTAACGGACGGTATAGGGATTGTCGAGGGTCTCCGAGATTTCGCCGCCCTCCGCCTGCAGCAGGTACTGGCTTTCATCCGCGTTGTTCAGGGTCAGGCTACTGTTGTAGACATTCAGCGTCATATTGCTGCCCGCGTCCGTGGACAGAACCGCCCAGGCTCCCGCGGAGGTCTCCGAGTCGATCACGTTGGTGGTCGTATTGCTGCCCATCATATTGGTGCAGCGCGCATTGCCCATAATCCCCAGGATCCAGGGCGGAGCCACCATCAGGGTCTGGGACGGGGTATTCATGTATTCGCTGTACAGCGTGCCGCCGTCAGACTGGAGCGTCGAATTTTTGATCGTCACCGTCGCGCCGTCATCCGCAAAGACCGGCATTGTGGCCACGCCGGCAGTATGGATGGTGCTGTCGGAAACGATGACATGCGCATCGGCGCCGAAGGCTGCGATCGCACTTCCCTTACCCGAGAAATCGCAGGTATCCGTGCCGTCCGCGTCCGTCAGCAGGTTAATCTCGGCGTCCGTCACAGCATAATCCGCGTTCCAGACCAGGATGCCGTTATGACCCGATTCCGCATCATTCAGCACGATCCCGCTGGCCTCCGATGCATCAAAGGTGCCTTCGGAGATCCGGTCGGCTGCGGACTGATCTTCGGACACCCCTTCCGCCGTAATGTAAAGCGCAGCATCATAAGCATAGTCGTCCCCATCGATGCTGCCGGCATTTGTACCGCCCATGGACCAGGACCCCAGCTGCCCTTCCGCCTGGCTCTGCCTGCTGCCCGGCGCGTCTCCTCCCGGGCTGCCCGGCCCGCCGTTTCCTCCAGGTCCTCCCGCCGGGGCGCCACCGGGTTTTTCCGGAGGCGCTCCCATGCCGTCAGGCGGTGTTCCCATACCTTCTGGTGGGGTTCCCATACCTTCTGGCGGGGTTCCCATCGATGCGCCGCTCCTTTCAGACTGCTGAGCCGTCTGCTCCGCAAAGGCGCTGAACGCCGTCATCAGCATCGTAACGGATAAAAGCATCGCGAGTAAGCGTTTCATGTTCATCTTCCTCCTCACAAAACCGCATTTCGTTTCCGGCTTTGGGACACGGTTGACGATTTTGCAGCCGCGCCTGCTTCAGCATCCGTGGGCAGAATCCGTCTCCCCATGTCTCCTTTCCAGGTGAACAGCGGGGCCCCGCAGGGCCTGCACCCCGCTGACAGAGGATATCATAAGCAGGAAGATTGAAATAACCTTGAAGAGGAAAAAATCAGATCAGGATTCCGCTGCAGTGGTCGATCTCGTGCTGGATGATCTGCGCGGTGAAGCCCTCGAAGACGCCCGTACGCCAGCGGAACGCCTGATCCTGATACTTCACCGTAATGCGCTGCCAGCGCTTCGTCTTCCGGACGCCCGCCAGGGAGAGGCAGCCCTCCTCCGTCTCGTATTCCCCCGAATGGGCGATGATCTCCGGGTTGACCATCACCATCTGCATCGGCCCGCTGCAGAAGACGATGATGCGCTTCTTTTCGCC
>CADBTC010000049.1 GCA_902797445.1 uncultured Eubacteriales bacterium
ACAACCCTATCCGTATCCCTTGCGGAGACCGGGAGATTCTGATACAATAGTCGGCGATCAACAAAGCGAAATCGGTGAAGCAAGGAGGAGAGACCGGCATGGCGGACGGACAGGCGACCAGAAGATTCGGGTGTCCCGGATGCGGCGGAGGTCTTTTTTATGATATCGAATCGGCCCGGATGAAATGCGACCGCTGCGGCCAGCTGACCGACCTGAAGGAGCTGCCCCCGGAGGATGAAGCGGCGGATCTGGAGGTGACGGAATTCCACTGCCCCCAGTGCGGCGCGGAGGTGTATTCCACGGATACGGAGGTGACCAGCTTCTGCAGCTTCTGCGGCAGCGACGTGGTGCTGACGGGGAAAATGGGCAGCGCCCGGCGCCCGGCCTCCATCGTGCCCTTTTCCGTGACCCGGGAGCAGTGCGAGGCGGCGTATCGGAAGCACCTGTCGAAATACCACCTGGCGCCGGGCAGCCTGAAGACGGCGGAGACCCTCAGCCATTTCCGGCCCGTCTATATTCCCTTCTGGAGCTACGAGGTGGAGGCGGAGGGGCCCGCCCGGCTGGAGGGGTACAAATCCTACACCAAAGGGAGCTACCGATACGACGAAACCTACGATCTGAGCATGGACGCGGAGATCCGGCAAAAAGGGATCCTGTATGATGCCAGCAAAGCCTTTGAGGATGAGACGGCCGCGATGCTCCGGAATACCGCTCAAAGCGCTGTGCCCTTTCATTCCGCCTACCTGAGCGGGTTTTACGCCCAGGGCGCCGATGTTCCCGCGGACACCTACCACAGCGAAGCGGCCGCTGCCGCGGCCAGGCTTTTCATGGAAAAAGTGCGGGAAGCAAATAAGATGGATCGGGTGGAGATGAAGGGGGAAATCCAGGAGAACTTCGGCCTGCCCCAGGCCCGCTTCCGGGATCAGCTGGTGATGATGCCGGTGTGGCTTCTCGCCAGCCGCCAGGGCGAGCGGGTCATCTATACCGCCGTCAACGGGACGGACGGAACGGTGGTATGCGACATCCCGGTCAGCAACGGGAAGGCTGCGGCGGTGGCCGCGGGGCTGGCTGTCGGCTTCTTTGCGCTGCTGCAGCTCTTTCTGACCCTGAAGCCGGAGCTGCTGATGGCCCTGTGCGCCGTGTTCGCGCTGGTGACCCTGTTCCAGTTTTCCGGAGGGCAGAAACGGCTGTACAACCGGATGAACCGCGCGTTTGAGCCGGATTTCACCGGGCAGGCGGGGCAGTTCGCGGGTCCGGCCCAGTCCAGGCTGCAGGGGAAGGACGGAGCGATCTCCCTGAAAAAAGAACAGTCTGGAAGCACGCTCAAAAAACTGTTTGGACCGGCGATTCTGGCCATTGTTGTGGTGATCGGCATGCTGTCCGACGATCCCGCCTTTACCAGAGAGGTCCTGCAGGACTTTATGGGGAGCGACGGATCCGGACTGGCTGCGCTGATCGTAGGCGCTGCGTTGATCGCGATGCTGGTCCATACGGTGCGCAGACTTCGCAATAAGGAGAGCGGAAGAAGCTGGCCGCGTATTATCAGCTGCGCTGCCTGTGCGGCCGGACTTTTTGCGCTGGCAACGAAGCAGTCCGAGGATCTGGTTTATTACGGATGCGCGCTGGCGATGCTGGCTGCGGCGATCATCGAGCTGGTCATTCTGAACCGGTCTCATAACGAATACGCGTCCCGGCCGGTTCCGTTCTTCGGCGGAGAGGAGGAAAAGACGTGAGCATCAGGAAAACAGCGGCCTGCTTTTTCGCAGCGATATGGATGCTCTTTCTGGGCATCGCGGCCGCGGATCAGACGCCCCTGATCCAGGATGACGCGGAGCTGCTGACGGCGGAGGAAGAAAGCCGGCTGTATCAGGATATGGAGCCCCTCTGCGCATACGGAACCCCCATGTTCTGGACTTCGAATGAGCCAGGGAACGAGCGTACCCTGGCCGAAGGGTTCTATCAGCGGCATCTGGGAAACGGACAGAGCGGCATCCTGTTCGTCATCAACATGAAGGAACGGTTTCTGACGATCGTTTCGGCCGGCGAGATCTACCGTACAGTGACAAGGAGCGAAGCGGATACCATCACGGACAATGTCTACAGGATGGCGGGCCGGGGAGAATATTACGCCTGCGCCAGCAGTGTCTTTTCGCAGGCATTGAAGCTGCTGGAGGGGGAAAAGATTGCCCGCCCCATGAAGCTGGTCAGCAATATCATGCTGGCGGCAGCCCTGGCGCTGCTGGCGATATATCTGTACCTGCGGTTCCGGTATGAAAACCGGGCTGCGGGAAACGGAAAGAAAGCGCTGCTCCCGGTTACGGCCGCGACGGCCGCGGCCTTCGCGGTGCAGACCAGCAATGTATCCGCCAAAATGACAAAGCAGAAAAAGATCAATATCAGCTCCAGCTCCTCCGGCGGCGGGGGCCGCTCCGGCGGGGGCGGGGGAGGCCATTCCGGCGGAGGAGGCTTCTCCGGAGGCGGCGGCAGCCATCGGTTCTGATCATACAGGAGAGGAGCGCGGGACGATGGGCTTTTTCCGAAAAAAGGAAGCACGGGGCAGCTATGATGCGGATAACCTGACGCCTGTGATCCGCAGCAGCATCTGCACCGGGGAGAAAACGGCGGGCTTTCGGGAGAAAGAAACCGGGAAGTTCCGGGATGTCATGCTGATCCGGGACGAAGCGGACATGGAAGCCTTCCGGAAGCAATACGGTATTACCGGAGAAATTGAAACAATTTACTGAGCAGAACGGACCGGTACAGGGATACCCGGATGCGGGAGCCCGGCCGGGGCGACAGAATGAAAAAGGAAGGAAGGGTCAGATGGGCCTGATCAGAAATATCATTAATGCGCTTTTTAGACGGGGTGTGGAGTGGAATTGGGACGAGCCGCCCTTATCGACTGCGCGGAAACAGTTGGAAGCGTCGGAAAAAAAGAACGCCGGCACGACGGAGAATCCGGAGAAGACGGAGCGAATCAAAAAGCAGTGCAAGAGCTGCGGAAAAACCTTCTCCGTGGATCCCTCCTGGGAGCATATCCCCAACTATTGCAAGGAATGCAAGCAGCGCTTCGCCCGGGAGAAGGAAGAGAAGCAGCGCGCCGGCGCCCCCCGGAAAATCAGGCGCACCTGCAGAAGCTGCGGCAAGGTCTTTACATTCCCCAGCACCCTGGAGCATTATCCGAATTACTGCCAGAACTGCCGGAAAAACCGGAAGCAGGAAATGAAGGCCAAGTACGGCCAGCCCGTGAAACGGGCGAAGGGCGAAAACGCCAAAGCATGAATGGAAGGAGGCTGAAAAGCCTCCTTTTTTCGGCTTGTTTCGCGCCGGTTTGTGTGATAGAATAGCCGGACCACGCAAGGAGGGGTTTGGTATGAACGGAACGGATCAGGGACAAACAGGAGTAATGGCGCAGGCGGAGAAGCAGACCGTCTGGACGCGCTATTCCGTTGTTTTTCTGACGGCGCTTTTCTGCTGCGTATTATGGGGGAGCGCCTCTCCGGCGATCAAGATCGCGTATCAGCTGTTTCAGATTCCCGCGACGGATACGGCGTCGCGGATCCTGCTGGCCGGCGCCCGGTTCGTGCTGGCTGGCGTGATGACGATTGTCTTCGGCAGCCTGATTTCCCGAAAGCTGCTCATCCCCCGGAAGGAGTCCTGGGGAAACATCGGGATTCTGGCTCTGGTCCAGACCGTGGGACAGTACTATTTTTTCTTCATGGCTCTGGCGAACACATCCGGGGTTCGGGGATCCATTATTAACGCCTCGGGCAACTTCATTGCCATCCTTTTCGCGGTCTACGTCTTCCGCTTTGAAAAAATGACGGTCCGGAAGCTGGTGGGCTGCATCGTCGGCTTTATTGGAATCGTCACGATTCTGGGCGGCCCCAGCGCGCTGGCCTCGGGCGGAGCGGTCACCCTGGCGGGGGAGGGCGCCATGCTGGCGGCGGATCTTTTCTATGGGGCCTCCGGCTGCCTGATCAAGATTTTTTCGAAGAAGGAAAATCCAGTGGTCCTCAGCGGGTATCAGTTCGCGCTGGGCGGCGTGGTGCTCTGCGCTGTGGGCGCGGCCATGGGCGGGCAGCTGCATTTTTACTCCCAGGGCTGCCTGTGGAACCTGCTGTATCTGGGCTTCATCAGCGCGGGCGCATATACGCTGTGGGGCGTTTTGCTGAAATACAATCCGGTCAGCCGGGTTTCAATCCTCGGCTTCATGAATCCGGTGATGGGCGTGCTGCTGTCCGCCCTGTTCCTGGGGGAAGGAAAGGAAGCTTTTTCGCTGACGGGGCTGATCGCCCTGCTGCTGGTGAGCGCCGGCATCGTGATCGTCAACAGAAAGGGAAAGGAACGGACCGCCTGACGCGGTTCAGACGTACCCTGGCGGGAAGCCTCTCGCCGGCCAGGACGGCAGGATTCGATCCGAATCTTTGGAACGGAGCCGGCTGATCCTTAATGGCAAACGAATTTCAGAACACAAAACCGCGGACCGGATGGCCCGCGGTTTTGTGCATCATTACAAAGGTCTTTTATTCTTCCGGCAGCACAAAGGCAAGGATCAGATACAGCAAAACCCCCGTGCCCCATCCGCAGCAGAGCAGCGCCCAGGCAACGCGCAGCAGCGTCACATCTACGCCCAGCCACTCCGCGATACCGCCGCATACGCCGGCGATTTTTTTATCGCTGCTGCTCTTATGAATGTGCCCCTGGATGGTCTTTTTCGCATTGCCGGAAAAGTACTGATAGATGAAGTAACCGATGGCCACACCGGCCGCGATAGACATAAACTTCGACATTTGTATCCCTCCTCGGCATCTGCCGTATTTTTTCCTACGTATCCATTCATACAGGTCATACAGGATAGGCCGGCGCGTCCAATGACCGCCAGGCCGGCTCCGGATGCAGCTCTGGCCATTTCCCTGACCGTGAATGTATCATATCATAAAGAATACCCCAAAAAAAAGGACGGAAGCAGAAAAATAACCGGAACTATTTTTCCGGCCGGGTCGGACGATCTCCGCGGCGTAGGCTTGGGCAAAACCGTTGAAAAAAAGAGGGGCTTCGGTTAAAATGCTTTTCAGACCCGGCAGACTGCCCCTGGCCGCTTTGGGGC
>CADBTC010000050.1 GCA_902797445.1 uncultured Eubacteriales bacterium
GCCAGATGCAGCGACTCATGATTGCCCGCATCTTCCTGCTGAAGCCGGATATCCTGCTGGCGGATGAGCCGACCTCCATGATTGACGCCTGTTCCCGGGCGACCATCCTGGATATGCTGCTGAAGCTGCGGGACGAAACGGGGATGACCGTTATCTTCATTACTCACGACATCGGGCTGGCCTACTATATCTCCGACTCCGTGTACATCATGGAGCACGGCAAATTCGTGGAGAGCGGCAAGCCGGACAAGGTCATGCTGACGCCGGAAGCGCCGTATACCAAGCGGCTGATTTCCGACGTACCGAAGATCCACGAACCCTGGGACCTGAGCACGGTGGATCTGCTGGAAAAAGCATAAGGAAACGCCCGGGCGGTTCCGCGGGAATCCGCGAAAGCTCCTCGGAACATGAACCCAACGAAACGGGGCAGCGGAATGGTCCGCTGCCCCGTTTTTTGAAAAGATTCCGCCTGGCGGAAAGGTGTATGAACAGACTGGGAAAGGAGACAGATTGGAAATGGGCATAAAAGAAAAACGGTATCCCGGCCAGCGGACCGACCGGGTGACAGACCGGGAGGGGAAGAACCGGCTCCTGGCCAGGCGCGCCGCGGCCGAGGGCATGGTGCTGCTGGAAAATGACGGCGTGCTGCCGCTGAAGTCCGGCGCGAAGCTGGCCCTGTTCGGCGAGGGAGCCAGAAGAACCATCAAGGGCGGAACCGGCAGCGGGGATGTGAACAGCAGGGACTGGGTCACCGTGGAGCAGGGGCTGATCGCCGCCGGGTTCGAAATGGTCAACGGCAGGGACCTCGACGCCCTGGACGCGGCCTACGCGGAAGCGTACAAGGCCTGGGAGGAAGCCATCTACGCGGCGGCGGGTCCGGAAAAGAACCCCGGAAAGCTGTATACCGCCCACGCGAAAACCCAGCCCCAGGTCGGAGCGGAAATGCCCATCGACGAGGAGGCGTGCCGCCGGGCGGACGCGGGCATCTATGTGCTGTCCAGAACCGCCGGGGAAAACGCGGACCGTCGGGACCGGGAAGGGGACTATTATTTAAGCCCCCGGGAAAGAAGCGAGCTGGAGAAAGCCTGCCGGGTCTGCCGGAAGATGATCGTCGTGCTGAACACCGGCGGGATCATGGATCTGGGCTTTATGGACGAGCTGCCGATCGCGGCGCTGGTGCTGATGGGCCAGGCCGGGGTGGAAGGCGGAAGCGCGCTGGCGGATGTGCTCAGCGGCGCCGTGAATCCCTCCGGGCACCTGACCGACACCTGGGCCCGGCAATATCTGGATTATCCCTCCAGCGCGGGCTTCGGGCCCAGGCGCGGAAACTTCCGGGACGAATACTACACAGACGGCATCTATGTCGGATACCGGTATTTTGATACCTTTGGGGTGCGGCCCCGGTATCCCTTCGGATACGGGCTGAGCTATACCGCCTTCGCCCTGACCTGCATCACCGCGGAAATCCTGGGAGCGGAGGCCGCGGTGACGCTTCGGGTACAGAATACGGGTAGCCTTCCCGGACGGCAGGTTGTGCAGCTGTACGTTTCCTGCCCCGCCGCGGAGCAGCGGAAGGAGCTGAAGCGGCTGGCGGCCTTCGGAAAGACCCGGGAGCTTCAGCCCGGCGAAAGCCAGGAACTGCGGCTTTCCTTCCCGCTGGAGCGCCTGTCCTCCTTCCGGCGCCAGAGCTGGATGCTGGAAAAGGGAGACTATATCCTGCTGCCCGGCTTCAGCAGCGCTGACTGCGCGCCCGCGTTCCGGCTGACGCTGGCGCAGACCGTATCCCTGACCCCCCTGGCGCCGATTTGCGAGCTGCTGGACAGCCTGAAGGAAATCGAGCCGGACGGATCAGCGCGGCTGGCCCTGGAAGCGGAGGCGAAGGCCTGCCCGGCGATATCTATGGACGCGGGGGCAGCCGAGGCGGCCCGGCTCTGTTCCCGGCCGGAAAAGCGGCCGGAGCCGCTCCTGGAGGCGGGACGGAAAATCGCGGAGGCCATGACCGCGGAGGAAAAAGCCCAGCTGGTGGTGGGCGTACGGAACAGCCACAGCCGGGAGGTCATCGGCGCGGCGGGCTTCAGCGTTCCCGGCGCGGCCGGAGAGACCGCGGCCTTCCCGGAGCACGGGGTGCCCGGTATGGTGCTGGCGGACGGACCGGCCGGCCTGCGGCTGCAGCAGCGGTATGAGATCAATCCCGAGGACGGGGAAATCTATCGGATGAACCGCTTTGAAACGCTGGAAAACCGCTTTTTCGGAAAGATGGCCACCCATGAAGGCGCGGAATCCAGGTATCAGTTTGCCACAGCCATTCCCGTGGGCACGCTCCTGGCCCAGAGCTTTGA
>CADBTC010000051.1 GCA_902797445.1 uncultured Eubacteriales bacterium
GCGTACCGGTCCAGCACCCGCCGGGCGCCTTCCGGGTCGTCGGACCGGAACTTTCCGCTGAAGAAGCCTCTTCCCAGGCTGGAATACGCGATGACGGGCATCTGGTTTCCGGTATACCAGTCCCGCGCCTCCCGGTTTTCCGGCCCGGAGATGGTCACGCATCCGCCGCCCCACAGATCCCGCATCTGCCGGGCCAGCCCGAAGTTCGGGCTGGAGACGGAGAATCCCGTCAGCCCGTGGCTTTCGGCATATTCGTTTGCCTCCCGGATCCGCTGATGGGTCCAGTTGGAAACACCGAACACGCGGATTTTGCCGGCTTCCTTTGCTTCGTTCAGCGTATCGATGAACTCTCCGACCGGGGTGTTCGGGTCATCCCGGTGCAGCAGGAAGATGTCGATCTGCTCCGTCCGCAGGGCTTCCAGGCTGGCGGCCATCTGGTCCTGAATCACCCGCCGGTTCACCCGGACGATGCCGAGCCGGATGTCCCCGGCCTTGGTCAGCACGGTGACCCGCTCCCGGCAGCCCCGCGCTTCCATCCATTTTCCGAGCACCTTTTCCGCCTGCCCGTAGCTGCGCGCGCAGTCAAAGGCGTTGACGCCGGCGGCCAGGACGCGGTCCAGCAGCGCTTCCGCCCCTTCCTCGTCCGTCATGACCGGCGGGGTCGCCGTGCCGAAGAAAATCCGGGAAACCGGCCGGTCAATTCCCTGAATGATGCCTGTTTTCATGTTGGGTTCTCCATCCTTCCTCGATGTTCAGTCTCTGCGCTTTCCGGAAAAAGCAGAACGTCGGACTGCGGTGCGGAAAAAGCACGGGCAGGCCAGCTTCTTAAAAAGGGGCCGCGGCCAGATCATGCCGCCGCGGCCCTTGGATTTCAGATGCGCTTTGCCTCCATATAGAAGCGCTTTTCGTCCGCTTCGCCCATGGAGAAGGTTTTCCGGGGGAGGACCCCCAGATCCTGCACGTCCTGGAAGAAGGTTTTTTTGTTGATATCCGGAAGGATGAACCCGACGGAGCGCTTATTCTGGGCCAGCTGGCGCAGGGCGGCGGCGCCGTGAATGTAGTCGATGGAGGCTTCCGGATGGGCCTGAAGGAACTCATCCAGGAAGAGCTGGATGGTTTCGCAGGGGATGAAGCCCTCCGGCTTTTGCACCACCACGGGATATTCGTCCTTGCGGATCACCATGGTGAAGGTATGCCCGGTGCCCTCCTCGCTGAGCACCATGCCCCGGGCTTCGCAGTATTTTTCCCATTCGTCGTACAGATCCTCTGGCCATGTGCCGGTGATCAGCCGGTGAATGGGCTCGAAGCGCAGCGCGGCGTCATGCAGGTTTTCGATTTCGCACAGGGCGAAGCGGGCGGGATGATGCTCACGCTCCTCCGGGGTCAGGCTTTCCCGGATTTCGTTCCAGGCAGCTTTGGCGGTCGCCAGGGAATGGTTCCCGTCTCCCACGGCCAGCAGCAGGGGATGCTCTCCCAGCTTCTCCTTCAGCTGCATCAGGGCGTTTTCCACCCGGGCAAGCTTCTCTTCCCCCTCCACAGCGTATCCGGTCAGGTGGCCGCCGCCCTGCATGAGGTCAAAATCGTACAGCTGGCGCAGGGTGTCCTTTTCCGCCTGCAGGGGCTCCAGCACCGTATGGTCGGGATCGTCGATGAGGATCAGGATATGGCTCACCTCCACCGGCGCGCCCCGCCGGATGGCCAGCCGGGCCGGGAGCCGCTCGGCGATGGTCTGCTCCGTCGGGCGGACCAGCGGCATGGATCCGGCGCTGTACTCATAGGCTTCCAGATCCACCGCGCCCACCAGACCCAGCCGGGTTCCGGAGACGGTGGTCCGTTCGCAGAGGACAAACCCGTTTTGCACCGCTGGAACCAGCAGGCCCTGATCCAGATAATCCGCCATGGCGGCATGGATCCGGGGAATCCGCTCCGCGCTGTCCTTCAGGTCGCATTCCGGCAGCATGAGCCGCAGGGTGGAGGGCTTATCCCCCACCAGCTTTTCCACTTCCCGCCAGTATTCCGGCTGGGAGGTATATTGGTCGCAGGCTACGCAGGCCCAGGTCTCATTCGGAATATCCGCGCGGGGCAAAAGCAGTTCCGCCGGATGGAAAGGGCTGTGCTCATAGGGCATGGAGGTTGCTCCTTTCTTGCTGCGTCGGGGGTCAGGCGGGACGGGGCCGGAAAGAAACGCCGCTTCCGAAAGCGGAAGGAATCAAACGGCCTCTGGCATCCCGAAAGGTGCACAAAAACAAATTTCCCGCAGGAAAACATGTACAGTTTACACCAAAAACAGCCCGGATGCAATAAAAAGATACAATGGCGAGCGAAAAACGAGGTCAGTTCGCGGCATTGGTCGTTTCCAGCACGGACAGGGCATGGCCAAAATAGGTATCGATTTCTTCCTGCGTCAGCTTCATGGCGGTTTTGAGCAGGCCGGGAATTTTCTTCGGGCGGACCCGGGCATAGTATTTGGTGGCCCGGATGTTCTTTTTCCAGTTGGACAGCTTCATATTCTTCCACCGGGCAATATGCCGGGGCAGGATGGGCTCCAGATCGGTGATGACCGCGTCGAAATGGGCTTCCACATTGTCCCAGCGGAACACCGTTTCCAGCAGCTCCGCCGTGCGGGTCAGGAAACGGGCCCGGTAGTCCGGCACCTTCAGCAGGGCGTTCAGGGGCTCGTGGCGGAACCCCTGGATTTTGGCGTTCAGGGGCTTGATGTAGTATTCGATGGGGGTTTTATCCAGCCCCCGCCAGCAGGCCTCCACGTCGAAAAGCAGCATGCGCCACTTTCCGCCGGGCACCCGGTAGACCCGGACATTCGTGAAGTCCACATTGCCGAGGATGATTTCGAACGCCGCGTGGGTGAAGAGGGAATCGATATCCAGCCGCTCTTCCACCCAGGCCAGGTTCTCCGGGTCGTTCAGATCCTTCGTTTTGCAAAAGTCGCACAGGGCCAGCCAGTCCGTGTTGTCCCCGTTCTGCAGGAACTGGTCCGTGCCGGTGCGGGCCAGGATGTCGATCCGGTCGATATCCTCCGGATCCGTGACGCCCTCATACTGGGCGATAAAATATTTGTTGATCTTCTCCCGCAGGTTATAATGCCCCCAGTACCGGCCGTTGATATAGACCTGGATCACCACGTGATCCTGATACAGGATATCCTGCCCTTCGGCCAGGGAGCTGGCGACCACGTCCCGCAGGCGGGTGGCGTAGGTATCGGAATTCGCGGCCCGCAGCAGCAGGCTTTTGTAGGAATCGTAGGAGCGGGTGGGGAAGGGGTTGAAGGCAAAACGGTCCGCGCCCCAGGCTTTGCGGGCATAGAGCGCGATGCTTTTCTGGGCGTTCACCCGGGCGCTGTGGCCGGAGCAGGTAAAGGTCCCCATCTGATTGATCTGACTTTCCCCCTCCCGGGTAAAGTACTCGATATTCACCGGATACTCCCAGCCCCTGGAAAAATTGGGGATGGAGCCGGTGCCCTTGACCAGGATTCCGGTCTTGGAGGAGAAAAGATACTCGTCGTCGGAGATCAGGGAGACCACCGGGGTCAGGGGATCGTCATCGATAAAATACGTGGCGCTGACCGTCTCCGAGGGAACGGCGTCCTCCCGGAAGGCCCGCACCCGCAGCGGGGACGTTTTTTTCAGGGTCAGCCCCTTCACGGGAAAAACCTTGCTTTTGGCCGTGGGGGTTTCTCCGTCCAGGGTATAACGCAGGGTTACTCCCTCCGGCGCTTCCGCCTGCACGGTGACGCTGCCGGTATAGAAACCGCCGGCCGTCAGGAGGACGGGCGTTTCCGTCCGGGCGGCATAAGCGGCGCCGCCGTTTCGGCTGCCCCGGGTGGGGGATTCCAGAAAGCCGTATTCCGATCCCTTCCAGGGCAGGCCGTAGCTGACGCAGCCGTACTGAGGCGGCAGCGTCAGGCGCTGCACCTCGTTTCCCGCCGCGTCGGACAGGATCAGGGTTTCCCCGCCAGAGGAGATGGCGAAGGGCGCGTAAAAAACGCTGCCCTTTCCGGGATCCAGGCCCGTCTCCCCGGCGCAGAAAACCGTCAGATACTTTCCGCTCTTCAGCTTCGCGCCTTCCGGGAAGGCCCACTTCAGCGGGTTGCTTTTGCTGTCGGAAAGGGACCACCCGGACAGGTCCACGGCGGATTTTCCGTCGTTATACAGCTCCACCCAGTCCCAGGCGTGGCCGTCCTCGAAGTAGCCGTTGCTGGCCATGACCTCGCTGATGATGATGTCCGCCTTCGCGCAGGCGCAGCCCAGCAGGCACAACAGGGCGGCGAAGAGAAAAACCCGTATTTCTTTTTTCATTTTTAGCCCCACAGCAGGGTCAGGGCGGGAACCACCTGCTTCTTCCTGGACATGATGCCTTTGAGGAATACCCGGTCCTCCCGGATGCGGGAAAGGTTGAAGGCCAGGCGGATGACGTCCTTATCGCCGCGGAAGAGCAGCTCCGTGCCCTCCCGAAGCACGTCCGTCACCATCAGCAGCACCAAATCGTATTTTTTCTCCGCCTGCAGCTTATCCATTTCGGAAAGCAGCTCGGTCCGCCGCTTCATGATGGACGCGGAATCCATGGTGGTAATCTGGGCGATGCCCACCCGGTGCTCGCCCAGGTGGAATTCCTTGAAGTCCGTTTTCAGGAGGGCTTCGGCGGATTTTTCGCCAATGGAAGCGGAGAAGACCTCCTGCCCCAGGGCGTCCAGATCCAGCCCGGCGATCCGGGCCAGCCGCTCCGCCATGCGCCGGTCCCGGGGCGTGGTGGTGGGGGATTTGAACATGACCGTATCGCTGACGATGGCAGCGGCCATGAGGCCGGCCAGCTTTTCGCCGGGCATCAGCCCCTGCTCCTGGAAAAGGGTGGCGATGATGGTATTGGTGGAGCCGACCGGCTCATTGCGCATGAACACGGGGTATCCGGTCTGCACATCCGCCAGGCGGTGATGGTCGATGATGCCCACCAGCTCCGCCTGATCGAGCCCGGGGACGGACTGGCTGATCTCGTTATGGTCCACCAGGACGATGCGCTTGCGCCGGGGCTGGATCAGATGATAGCGGCTCAGGGTGCCCACGACTTTGCCGTCCGCGTCCAGGACGGGGTAGCTGCGGTACCGGCTCTGGAGCACCGCCTCCCGCACGTCGTCCAGAAAATCATCCACGTGGAAGCAGGTGATGTCGTCGGATTTGGCGATCCGGCTGACGGGGACCGCCTGATACAGCATGCGGGCCGCCTGCCAGACGTCCAGGGGGGAGGAGATGACGCAGGTTTTCGAGGACAGGCCCCGATACTTTTCGCCCAGACTGCTCTGGCAGAGGATGAGACAGCAGGCGTCCAGCTTCAGCGCCCGCTCCACGATCTGTTCCTGCTGCCCGCAGAGAATGATGGAGCCGGGCGCGATGCCCTGCAGGGTATCCCCCGCCGTGGGCAGCGCGATGCGCACCGGACCGGAAATGCTTTCAAACAGATCCTCTTCCTGGTTGATAATATGCCCCTCCAGCGCGGAAAGCACGTTGAAGATAGGCGCGTCCTTCAGAAAGGGGTTCTGGATGGAGGCCATGTCGCTTTCGGCGATGCTCCCGGCGGTAATCAGGCCGAAGAGCGTCCCGTCCTCCCGGGTCACGGGCAGGGAGTTGAGCCCCGGATTGTCCTGCAGCAGCTTCCAGGCATGGCTGACGGAAACGTTTTCTCCCAGAACGGGCGGCTCGTCGTATTCGATATCCCGCACCTGGGTGCGGACGGTGCTCAGGTGCATGGGAGCCTGAAAGCCGAATTTTTTCAGCAGGGCGCTGGTTTCATCGTTGACCGGACCCAGGCGGACCGGTATATAATTCTTTTCCCCCACCATATTGCAGAGGGCTGCGTAGGACATGGCGGCGACGATGGAATCCGTATCCGGATTCCGGTGGCCGCAGACGTAGGTGACTGCGCTCATTTTTTGTCCGCTCCTTTCGGGAAGGGCTGACTCGCGTCGCTCCGATCCCGGAGGGCATTATATCATATTGCGAAGGGAAAAGGGAGCCATGTTTTTTTCTGCCCTGCGTTTATACGGCCGGATTACGGAAGAAAAACCGGAATCAGCGGCAAAGGAAAGCGCGCCGGACTTGTTTTTGTTTGAGAATATGGTATGATGGAGATAACCCGGAAAGTGAATACAGTGAATATTGCGAGGAGGGCGGAACGCCCGAATTACGAAAATGGTTTTTTACAAGGGGAGGGGAAGAAAAATGAAAAACAGGTTTCGCGTGATGCTGGCGCTGACGCTGATGATCTGCCTTTGCGCGGCGACGGCCGCGGCTGGGACGTGGACCGTTCCCAGCAACAACGGTTCCTCCGGAAACAGTTCGTCGGGATACGGCGGGTATACCACAACCGCCAGGCTGATTGAGGATCTGGCGACGAGGAGCGGCCCCTCCACGACGTATACCGGGTGCGGGAGCTACCGGATGAAGGGGCAGACGGTGACCGTGCTGAGCCGGGCGTTTGACAACGGCGGCGTGCAGTGGGTGGAAGTTGAATTCATGTACAACGGCGGATACCGGCGGGCCTGGACGGGGGTGAAGCGGATCAGCATCAGCTCCTCCGCGCTGGCGAGGCTGCCGGAGGATACGGGCGCCACCTTCCTCGGATACGGGATGGTGACCGGGCGGGTCTCCCCCCGGTTCGGGCCCAGCAGCATGCACGCGCCGTACGGGGACCGGGACTACGTCAGCGGGAACCAGGTGGCGGTCATCCGGGAGGAGAACGGATATTACCTGACGGA
>CADBTC010000052.1 GCA_902797445.1 uncultured Eubacteriales bacterium
AGCGTCCGCGAGGCCGTCTACACCTCAGATTATTACGCGGGCAGCGGCGCCCTGGTTTCCCGGAAGGTCGGAAAGGGTACCGTGTACTATTACGGCTCCGCCTTCAATGAGGATTCCGCCCGCCTCTTCCTTCGGAAACTCGGCGCGGCCAATCCCTGCGGGGACGCGCTGGTGCTTCCGGAGACCTGCGAGCTGGCCGTCCGCGGCGATCAGGAAAAGCAGTACGCCTTCGTGCTGAACTATCTGAAAACCCCGGCGCAGATCACCGTTCAGCATCCCATGAAGGATCTGCTGACGGGGGAAACCCTGCAAGGCGAATACACCCTGCCGGGATACGGCGCCGTGGTGCTGGAAATCTGATCTTCGGTTCTCGTCCTAAAGCCGGAAAATGTGCATAGATGCACATGAAACGGCATGCACGATATGCGATATGAAAAAAGCCGGGGGCCCTGCGTTTTGCAGCGGTCCCCGGCGCTTTTTGTCTGCCGTTGAATTTACTCGATCGCGGGAAGCATGGCAATGGTGATGGTCTCGCAGCCGGCCATGATGGTGCCCAGACCGATGAAGGTCCCGATGGCGGCCATGATGATGGTGGGATTCATCAGACCCAGGACGGCGAAGATGCACATCAGGATGCCGAGGATCAGGAGGACCCACCAGTTCCGGCCGATCGCACGGGTTTCCTTGCTCTGGCCGGCCTTACGGATCAGGAACGCGTTCGCGATGACGATCCCCGCGTGAATCAGGAGCCAGATGCCCGCCATGTAGGCCACATAGATCTCCATGAACAGCTGCGCCGCTACATCCGTAATCAGGATCAGGCCGCTGATAAGGGAGAGGATACCAATGGCCAGCAGCCAGCCGTCCCCCTCTTTGGTTTTCCGGAGCTGGAACCAGGCATAAATGTGCGCGAAGGCGTCAAACAGCATGGCGGCGCCGATCACGTAGCCCGTGCCCGCGTAGGTCAGGGTGGGGTTCACCAGGCAGAAAAAGCCGCTGATGACCATCAGCACCCCCCAAATGATGGCAAAAACCTTGACAAGCTTCATCCAAAAAATCCTCCATAAAGATTTGTACCTGACGGATTATCTCTCGGATATCTCCGGATCAGGCCTTCGCGAGTGTAACCCATAAAAAGGCGCGTGTCAATGGGCTCCGTCCCGGCACGCATCACGGTTGACATCCGCTTAACGGGGGAATAGAATCATCTCATCAGGCCAGAGGAGTGTGGGTATATGTCGAAGGTGTTACTGGAGATCTGCTGCGGGTCCGCAGAGGACGCACTCGTCGCCGCCCGGAACGGGGCGGACCGGGTGGAGCTGAACAACAATCTGTTTCAGGGCGGGCTGACACCGTCCATCGGGACGCTGCAGGTGGTGAAAAGCCACACGGCGATTCCCGTGATGACCATGGTGCGTCCCAGGGCCGGCGGATTCTGCTATACGGAGACAGAGATGGAGACAGCCCGCGCGGATGCAAAGGCGTTGCTGTCCGCAGGCGCGGATGGGCTGGTGTTCGGCTTCCTGCACGAGGATGGCACGGTGGACGAGAGGCGCACCCGGGAGATGGTGGAGCTGGCGGATGGGAAACCCTGCGTGTTTCACCGGGCAATCGATGTGGTGCCGGACTGGAAGCGAGCGCTGGACAGTCTGATCCGTCTGGGCGTAACCCGGGTGCTGACCAGCGGGCAGGAGAGCGACGTTTTCTTCGCGCTGGATACCATCGCGGAAATGATCCGCTTTGCCGGGAACGCCATCGAGATCCTCCCCGGGGCGGGGATTACCCTGCGGAACGTGGAGCGGGTGGTTGCAGAAACAGGATGCAGCCAGGTGCATCTGGCCAGGCATCGGGCGTACCCGGACACCTCCGTGGCAAATAACCGCAGCATCTACTACGGAGGCGCCCTGTATCCGCCGGAGGATCGGTTCGAAATGACGGATGGGGACTATGTGGCCGCGGTACGGGCGAAAATATAAGGGAATCCGGATTCACGCCATCACCGGCAGCTGGAATCTGATTGATATCTTTTTTCAAAATGATTCAGAATGGTAATCTGTTCCTCATTCATAAAACGCATTGCTGCTTCACGGATGTTCTTTGGAATCCCCCAGAAAGGCTCTGCAATCGCTCCCGCCATACAAGCAATTGTATCACTGTCACCGCCGATGGAGATGGCGTTCCGGATGCAATCCTCAAAGCTGTCCCCCTCCAGGAATGCTTCTATCGCCTGCGGGACTGATCCCTGACAGGACACATCAAATTTATACGTTTTTCGAATCTGATCCAGTTTGAAATCCAGAGAATAGTAATTCTCCTGTATATGCTCCCGAATCTCATCCTGGCTTTTGCCATGTCTCGCCAGCCACGTCGCTGCAGTAATCGCCCTGGCGCCTTTGATTCCCTCCGGATGATTATGTGTAACCTCTGTAACCGCATCAGAAAGCGCCAGTGCCTCTTCCAATGTTTCTCCCGCATATGCACAAGGAGAAACGCGCATACTGGCACCATTTCCCCAGCTGTTGTAAGGCTGAGGATCGTCAGAAAAGATCCAGTCATAAAAACGACCGCCATACCCTGCACGAGGATACTTTTTCCCCATTTCCTGCATAGACGCTGTCGCTATTTCCCCCAGCTTCTCAATCCGCCTGTCTTCAACAGGCAGTTGATCATAGGCTAATAACGCTTTCGCTATGGCGAGTGTCATCACGCTGTCGTCCGTAACCCGACATTGCCATTTAAACAGCTGGAACTGCTTGGATCTGATGTTTGCCCATTCATACCGCGATCCGCAGATATCCCCGATGATTGCCCCTAACATACAGCGTTTCCCCCTTTACGCATGGTTTGCCTGTTGAGAAAAATCTTATCACACCGCCCGTTCCTTATGCAATCGTGTTTTTACAGCGGCGCCAGGTTTTTATCCGGCGGATCCTGTTTCTTCCTTCCCTGATCAAAACAGCAAAGATAAAAGTTTTCTGAAAGCCATAGACAAGAGATGAAAAATATGGTAAGATTAGATCTATGATACGGAATGAAACTGGCGGCAGAGGAGACTGCCTCTTGTGTTTTTCTGTCCATACGATGCTTCATGCAGACGGATGGGCGCCTCGCCGGCCGGCAGATTACCGTTCCAAAACAGAAAGGAGACTCCTTGTCATGAAGAAACTGGTAGCAATGGTTCTGACCCTGGTGATGGCGCTCATGAGCGTTTCCGCGCTGGCTGATCTGGTGATCTGCCAGAACAAAGTGGAAATCACGCAGCAGATGGAAGAGTATGCCAAGCTGTATACCGAGAAGACCGGCGTTCCGGTGAAAGTGATCACCGGCGGCGGGTCCTCCGATTACAACACGGTGCTGAAGAGCGAGATGGCGTCCGGCCGCGAGCCTGACATCTGGGTCATCGAAGGCCCCAGCGGCTATGAGCTCTGGAAGGACAAGATCGCCGATCAGACCGGCGCCGAGTGGACCAAGTACACCGCGGCCGCTTATATGGACGGCGACAAGGTTGTTGGCTTCCCCGTATCCGTGGAAGGCTATGGCCTGGCCTACAACAAGAACATCCTGGACAAGGCCGGCATTGATCCCGCCACCCTGACCAACCGGAATGCCTATGCCGAAGCCTTCGCCAAGCTGGACAGCATGAAGGAAGAGCTGGGTCTGGACATGGTCGTGGCCATGGTGGCCGGTACCACTACCGGCATGACCTGGGTAACCGGGCTGCATAACTTCAACGTGTATCTGACCGTCGGCAACGAGCGGAATGATACCACCATCATCGACAAGGTGCTGGCCGGCGAAGTGGTTCCCGATCGGTTCCATCAGTATTGCCAGTATGTTGACCTGATCTTCAAGTACAGCGATCCTGACATGCTGCTCAACGGCACGCAGGACAGCCAGCTGGCCGCGTTCGCCAACGGCAAGGCTGCCTTCTATCATCAGGGCAACTGGATGGATCCCAGCCTGGTCGCGCTGAATCCTGATTTCGAAATCGCCTATGCGCCTCACGCCTTCCTGGATACGGACACCGACGGCATCCTGGTCAATCCGCCTTCCTGGTATGTGGTCAACGAGAACGGCAACAAGGAAGAAGCCCTGGCTTATCTGAACTATCTGGCCACCAGCGAAGACGGTGCGGATTACATGGTGAACAAGGCTGCCATGGTTCCCGCCTTCACGAATGTGACCCTGACCCCCGCGACGCCCCTGAGCAAGAGCGTCATGGAGTGGAACGCCGCCGGCAAGACCTATGACTGGCAGCAGTACAAGCTCCCCGACGGATTCGGCATGGGCACCCTGGGCGCCATCTATGAGCTGTTTGCCAGCGGCGCCATCGACGTGGATCAGTTCGAAGCCATGATGATCGATGCGATCAAGGGAATCGCGAAGTAATCTATCGGAATTTGGTACATGAGGGGGATGGCTCTCGGAGGAATGGCTCTGGCGCCATCCCCTATTTTATCAAGAGAACAGGGAGGGATTTCCCTTGAAAAGCATGACGAGAAGAAAACTGACAGAATTTCTGTTTCTGTTTCCAACGCTGTTCGCGTTTGTCATGGTGATTATCATCCCGTTTATTCTGGGTATTTACTATTCCTTCACCGATTGGCAGGGGACGGGCGCGGTTTCCAAAATGGTGGGCCTGGATAATTATAAGGCTATTTTCCAGGAGCCCGGCTTCCTGCACAGCTTCCTGGTTACGCTTCTGTTTACCGTGCTGAACATCATCACGGTCAATGTGGTCGCCTTCATCATCAGCCTGCTGGTAACCAGCGAGATCCGGGGCCGGAACCTTTACCGGGCGGGATTCTTTATTCCGAACCTGATCGGCGGTATCGTGCTGGGCCTGGTATGGCAGTTCATTTTTTCGAATATTCTGCCTTCCATCGGCCAGTCCCTGGGGATTGCCGGGCTGAGCAAGTCCCTGATTTCCAACAAGGACACCGTGATGATCACCATGGTCATCGTGAATACCTGGCAGTATGCCGGCTATATCATGCTGATTTATGTGGCCTCGATTCAGGGCATTTCCAAGTCGGTTCTGGAGGCCGCGGAAGTGGACGGCGCCAAATACTGGACGCGGATCACCCGGATCCAGATTCCGCTGATGGCCAACGCTTTCACGATCTCGCTGTTCCTGACGCTGACCAACAGCTTCAAGATGTATGACGTGAACGTGGCGCTGACCAACGGCGGCCCCGTGACCATGTTTATGATGAAGCCCGTTCAGGCCAGTGAGCTGCTGGCGCTGAATATTTATCAGACAGCCTTCAAGTATAACAACATGGCTCAGGGCCAGGCCAAGGCCGTCATCTTCTTTATCGTGCTGACGATTTTCTCCATCATCCAGGTCAGCTGGAATAAGAGCAAGGAGGTGGAAGCGTAATGTCTGAGCATGTCGAGCGGATGGCAGGGTCCAAGCCGCATAAGGGACGCCAGCTTGCTCTGGAAATTGTCACGTTCCTTCTCTTTGTGCTATTCATGATGCCGTTCATCATCGTTGTGTTTAACAGTATGCGGACGAACCAGGACATCATTAACCAGCCAGTCGGCTTGCCCACCAACCTCGGGCAGTTCTGGACCAACATCAAGGACATCTGGAACAATCCCACCTTCAACTTCCTGACAGCCCTTCGGGACAGTGTCATCATTACGGTGCTGTCCCTGGCCATCATCTCCATTTTCTCCAGTATGGCGGCCTGGGTGCTGGTGCGGAATAAGACCCGCTGGTCCAATTTTCTCTTCATGGCTTACGTTGCCGCGATGGTCATTCCCTTCCAGGTGGTTATGTTCCCGCTGCTGACCTGGTTTAAGGCTGTGGGAGACTTTATCCATATCCCCATGCTGCGGAGCTATCAGGGCATGATCTTCGCATATCTGGGATTCGGTGAGGCCATGTCCATTTTCATTTTCCACGGCTTTATCAAGGGCGTGCCGCTGGAACTGGAAGAAGCGGCGGATATTGATGGCTGCAGCCGGGCAGGGACCTTCTTCCGGATCGTCCTTCCGCTGCTTCAGCCGGTGTTCGTGACGGTGCTGGTGCTTAACGGCCTGTGGATCTGGAACGACTATCTGCTTCCGCTGCTGGTCCTGGGGTCCTCCGGCGACATCCGGACGATTCCGCTGGCGGTTCAGGGCTTCAACGGCGCGTATGTGAAGCAGTGGCACCTGATCATGTCCTCTACCCTGCTGGCGATGCTCCCCATTATCATTCTGTATCTTTTCGCTCAGAAGTATATTGTACAGGGTATGGTGGACGGATCCATCAAATAATCGGCAAAGCGGACAGGCGGAAACATTCCGCCTGTCTTTTCTTTCTCCTGCGCCATAAATCTCATTGACAAACAAAGGGTAATACGGTAAACTTTAGCCCTGAAAAGGCATGCAGCGGCATGTCTTTCAACTGCATACAGCGAAGGCGCCGCTTGCTGCCAGCGCGATTCCCCGCGCGGCGCGGACGGCGCCGTTTTGATAAACCAGGGAGGGTTTATGGAATGAAGCATCAGCACTCTGAATGGGCGTCCCGCGTCCGTCACTGGCTGGAAACCCTGAAGAAGGATCTGTATCTTCCCCTGCATGAAATTCCGATAGACGCCTTTCTGACGGCGGATTACCTGACGCCGGAGGAAGCGTCCCGGCAGGATTTTCAGCCCATGCCGGAGGGGACCGAATGGGGGCATGCCTATGAATACTGCTGGATGCGCGGCAGCTTTGCCCTGCCGGCGGAAGCCGCAGGAAAGCGGATTGCCCTGGATCTGCAGACGGGGGGCGAATCCACCGTCTTTGTAAACGGAAAAGCCTTCGGCACCCGCCGTGCTGAATGGGTGCATGTTCCGCATCACTATATCGTGGACAACTTCGTGACCTCCTGCGGCCAGTCCGGAGAGCGCTTCGACCTGCTGGTGGAAGCGTACGCAGGGCATTTCTTCCCCCAGAGTCCCCTGGGCGGATGCGCCACCGGGCCCGTAATCCCCGGGGACTATACGGATCCCCTGGAAGGGAAGCTGCGGGCCCGCCTGGGAAAGATCACCTTCGGCGTATGGAACGAGGACGCGTATCAGCTCTACATGGATCTGGATACCCTGCGCCGCCTGGGCGATCAGGTGGATCCGGAAAGCCTGCGGGCGGACAGGATTGCCGGAGCCCTGGAGCGCGCCACCCTCCTGGCCGATTTCGAGCAGCCCCTGGAGGGCCGAATCGACAGCTACCGCGCCGCGCGGGAAGCCCTCCGTCCCGCCCTGGAGGCGGTCAACGGCTCCACCGCGCCGGTATTCTATGCCATCGGCAATGCTCACCTGGATCTGGCCTGGCTGTGGCCCATGGCGGAAACCCGCCGAAAGACCGCCCGCACCTTTGCCCAGCAGCTTCGCCTGCTGGAGACCTATCCGGAATACAAATATCTGCAGAGTCAGCCCGCCGCCTATGAGATGTGTCGGGAACACTATCCGGAGCTGTATGAACGGATCCTGGAGGCAGCCAAAGGCGGGCAGTGGATCCCGGAAGGCGCCATGTGGGTGGAGCCGGATACGAACATGACCAGCGGTGAATCCCTGGTGCGCCAGGTGCTGCACGGCAAACGCTGGTTTAAGGACGTGTTCGGGATCGATTCGGTGGTCCTCTGGCTGCCGGATACCTTCGGCTATTCCGCCGCCCTGCCCCAGATTCTGAAGGAAACGGGCGTGAAATACCTGGTCACCCAGAAGATTTTCTGGAGCTACAACGAGGGAGATCAGTTCCCCTATCACTATTTCACCTGGCAGGGGGCGGACGGAAGCCGCATCGACAGCTTCCTGCCCACCAGCTATACCTATGACACCCATCCCACGGAAATCTGCGAAACATGGAACAAGCGGGTGGAAAAGCGGGGGCTCGACGCCTTCCTGCTGCCCTTCGGATACGGGGACGGGGGCGGCGGCCCCACCCGGGATCACGTGGAATACCTGCTGCGGGAGAAGGATCTGGAGGGCATGCCCCGGGTCCGCATGGAAAACCCCGTGCGGTTCTTCAAGGAAATGGAGGACCAGGGCGGGCCGAATCATACCTACGTGGGCGAGCTGTATTTCTCCGCTCACCGGGGCGTCTTTACCTCCCAGGCGGCCATCAAAAAGGGAAACCGTAAAGCGGAGCTGGCCCTGCGGGAGGCGGAAATGTGGGGCAGCATCGCCCTGCTGAAGGGGTGGGAGTACCCGCTGGCCCGGATGGACGCGGCCTGGAAAAAGCTGCTGCTGAACCAGTTCCACGATATCCTTCCGGGATCCGGCATCGCTGCCATCTATGCCGATGCCCGCCGGGATCACAAGGCGGTGATTGCCGAGGCGGACGCGGTGCGGGAGGAAGCCCTCTCCTGCCTGACAGCCGGATCTGGCGCCTCTGTCTTCAATTCCCTGTCCTTCCCGCGGACCGCGGTGGTGACGCTTCCCGCCGCCTTCGCCGAAGGCGCGAAGGATCAGGAGGGGCACGCCGTTCCCGTCCAGAAGGTCGGAGACGAAGTACGCGCCCTGGTATCGGTGCCCTCCTGCGGCGCCGTGACCCTGACGCCCGCGCCGGTCTCCGCTCCGGCGGATACAGCCCGGGCCTGCCTGACAGAAGAGGGAGCCCTGCTGGAAAACGGCCTCGTGCGGGTGGTGCTCAACCGCCGCGGCGAGGTGGTCTCCTTCGTCAGGAAGGATACCGGAAGAGAGTTTGCCGCCGGGCCCATGAACCGACTGCTGATGTACAAGGACGTGCCCCGGCTCTTTGACGCCTGGGACATTGACTCCAATTACATCCTGCAGCCCGTGGCGATTGACGAGGCGGTCACCCTGACCGTGAAGGAAGCGGAGGGCCTGAGGGCCGTGATCCATCTGTCCCGGAAGGTGCTGAATTCTGTCTTCGATCAGGACATCGTGCTGGACGCCTGCAGCCGCCGGGTGGATTTCGTGACCCATGTGGACTGGCGGGAGCTGCACCGGCTGATGAAGGTGGAATTCCCCGTGGATGTGCAGACGTCGGAAGGCATCAACGAAATTCAGTTCGGATACATGACCCGGCCGACCCACCGGTCCCGCCTCTATGATTCCGACCGCTTCGAGGTCTGCAACCAGCGCTACAGCGCCCTGTGCGACCAAAGTCACGGCGCGGCGGTGCTCAACGACTGCAAATACGGCATCAGTATGATCGGAAACGCCCTGCAGCTGACGCTGCTGCGGGCCGCCTCCTGCCCGGAGATGCGCGCCGACAACGGAGAGCATGACTTCACCTACGCCTTCACGGCCTGGGAAGGCAGCTTCATGGACAGCCCTGTGGTACGGGAGGCCTATGATCTGAACGTGCCTGTTCGGGTGGCGGAAGGCGCCTGCAAACCCTTCAGTGCCTTTACCCTGGACGCACCCAATGTGTTCATCGACACGGTAAAGCCCGCCGAGGACGGCAGCGGTGATCTGATTCTCCGCCTGTATGAAGCGAAACGGGCGGATACCGTCTGCACGCTTTCGCTGAATATTCCCTGCGCGAAGGTATGGGATTGCGACATGCTGGAAAACAG
>CADBTC010000053.1 GCA_902797445.1 uncultured Eubacteriales bacterium
CCCTCCAGGGCCTTGGGGAATTCCATCAGCAGCACGCCGGGCTCCACCGTGGCGGTCATGTTTTTCACGTCCACCTCCAGCACCCGTTTCATTTTTTCCGTGCTCAGCACCACGCCGCCTTCGATGGCCACGCAGCCGCCGCACAGGCCCGTGCCCGCTCCCCGGGGCGTCACCGCGATGTTGTGATCGTTGCAGTATTTCAGCACCCGGCTCACGTCCTCCGTGCTCAGCGCCTGCAGCACCGCGTCCGGCAGAAAGTGCCCGTACTCCGTCATCTCGTCATGCGTGTAGTCGCTGGATATCTCTTCCCCCGCGAACACCCGGCCGGGCAGCACCTCCCGAAACCAGGCCAGGTCCGCTTCCGTTATCCGATGAAACGGCTTCATGCTCCCCTCTCCTCCTTCACGCGACGGATCATCTCCGGAATGATTTCATACAGATCGCCGGTGATCCCGATATGGGCCACCTCGAAGATCGGCGCGGCCGGATCCGTGTTGATCGCGATGATGTGATCACTGCCATTCATGCAGGCCGTAAACTGGATCGCGCCGCTGACGCCGCAGGTAATGATCAGGCGGGGACGCACCGTCCGGCCGGACAGACCGATCTGGCGGTCATTCGTGCTCCAGCCTTTTTCCACCAGGGGCCGGGTGGTCGCCCAGTCGCCGCCCAGCAGGGCCGCCAGCTCCCGGATCATGTCCAGGTCGCTTTCCTTCCGCAGCCCCCGGCCGCCCACCACAAGGATCTCCGCGTCGGAAATGCTCGCTTTCGGCGGAACCGGCGTGACGCTGACGCAGCTGGCCCGGCTGGCCGAAACGCCCTTCGGAATGGCCCGGCGCAGAATCTCTCCGGCCGGAGCCGGCATACGGGCCGGCGCGTCCATCACCTTGTAGCGGACCGTGGCGAACTGCGGCCGCGTATTGGTCGTGATAATCTGCGCCATAATGTTCCCGCCGAAAGCGGGGCGAATCTGCACCAGATCCGTATTCGGACGCAGCTCCAGCCTGGTGCAGTCCGCTGTCAGGCCGGTGTGGAACCGGGTCGAAAGCCGCGGGGCCAGAGACCGTCCGAGAGAGGTTGCGCCGACCAGCACAACGGAGGGATGCGCATACAGAATATAGTCCTCCACGCAGGATGCCCAGGCATCCGCACGGAAATAGCCCAGCGCAGGATCATCATACACAGCCACCTCGGAAACCCCGTAGTGAAGCAGCTCCTCCGCGAAGGCACTGACGCCGTGTCCGACCAGCACCGTCTTTACCTTGAAATGAACATTTTCCGCCAGCTCCCGGGCTTTCCCGATCAGCTCCAGGGAAACGGGATGCAGCTGACCGCCGCTGACCTCCGCGAAAACCAGAATATCGTTCCATTTGGTTTTATCCACGGTATCCACCCTGGTCTCCAGCCGAAGAATCGCCTTCTCCGGACAGCTTTTGACGCAGATGCCGCAGACCTTACATGCCGCGTTCATCTCCGGCCTGCCGTCCTTCATCTCCATAGCGCCGAAGGGACAGCTGCGGACACAGATCCCGCAGCCGACGCATTTCCGTTCCAGAACCGCTATCTTTGCCATTTTCCGCTGCCCCCTTTCAGATAAATTTCCATTTCTTCAGCTGTGCAAACAGCCTGTCCGCGCTGTCCGCGCCTTCCCAGCGTTCATGCACGTCGTCATGCTCCGGCGGAAAGATGCGTTCCACCTGCGTGGGACTCCCGCTGAGTCCATAGTGGTTTTCATCCGTATCCAGAAAGGAGTCCAGCCCCTGGATGTGTATTTCCTTGTCCTGCACTTTCCGGCCTCTTTTCAGGGAGGGAAGCCGGGGCATGTAAATATCCTGCTCCACGGTCACCAGGCAGGGAAAGGGCATATGCACGGTCTCAATCACCTGCTGCAGCTGCTGACGGGCATCCACGCCGTCCCCGGTGACGCTCAGCTCCGTCACCCAGGCCGCGTGCGGGATCCCCATATGCTCCGCGATCGCGGGGCCGACCTGCGCAGTATCCCCGTCCGTCGTCTGCTTTCCGCAAAGGATCAGATCAAAATCGCCCACGCTCTGGATCGCCTGGCTCAGCGTGTAGCTGGTCGCCAGCACATCCGCTCCGCCCAGCCGCCGGTCTGAAAACACATATCCCTCATCCGCGCCCATCATAAAGGCCTCCCGGATGACAGCCTGCGCCTGCGGCGGCCCCATCGTCCCCACCGTCACAGTCCCGCCGTGCTGCTCCTTCAGGCGAAGGGCCGTTTCCAGCGCATACAGATCATACGGGTTCATCTTGGACGCGATCCCGCTGCGCTGGAGCACGCCGGTTTTCTCATCCACCTTCACCTTGTTGGTCGCAGGCACCTGCTTGATGCACACAAAGATGTTCATGCCCGATAACTTCCTTTCTCCGCCGGTTGTTGATCTTTTCCTTCGGATTATAACACGCCTGCATCCCGCCCCGGGATGAAAAAATGGATGAAATCCTCCGGGAAATTTGATGCCGGCTTTCCTCCGCCTTTACGCCAGGGGCTTTTCCATGACCGCAAAGGTCCGAACCGGGCGGAATCCGGTTCGCAGATAGATTCGCTGCGCGCGGTTCGTCACGCCGGTAAAGATGGTGGAAAACGCTGCCCCCTCCGCGATAAAAGCCTGCATCAGCAGATGGAACAGCACCGGTGCGATGCCGCGATGCTCGAATTCCGGATCCGTAAAGATGCCGGTAAACCATCCCCTGCCGCTGCGCTGTTTATCAACCGGGCCGGTGAACGCGACAATATGCCGGTCATGCGTGGCCACCAGCATCATCCGGGGGCCCGCGGGAATCTGCGTACCGTTCGGAATGAAACGGACATCCGTATTGGGCCGGTTTTCTTTCCAGCAGGTGACCTCGGAGCGAATCGATTCCCGCCAGTAATCGCTTCCCACCCGGTCGCACGCCCGGTCGAAGTCGTAATCCAGCGCCGCGTCATAGGGCCCGGTATAAATGCCCTGCGCCAGCAGCGCCTCCTGTTTCTGTTTCAGCCCCTCCCAGGGGATATAATCCCGGAGGTTCAGGTACAAAGCCACTTCCCGATCGATTTCCCGGAAGCCGACCGCCTGCAGAAATCCGTATCCCGGGGCCTCGGTATCCACGCCCGGCATATTGTTGTGATCATGCCCCGGGGTTCCGGGAATCCGCCAGTCCATCTGGACGGGGTTGGCGTCCCGGACCGCGGCCATGGATTTGCCCAGGGCGCGGAAGCGGCCGCAGAGCGCGTCCGTCAGCAGGCGGCCTGTGCCCCGGCCTCTTTTGTCCTTTCGTACAAATAGGCAGGTCAGATATCCCGGCGTATTTTCGTTGTTTTCGTGATCCAGAAAAATCTTTTTGGCCGTCCCGCAGATAAAGCCCGCGATCCCGTCCTTCTCCTCCGCCACCAGGCAAAGCTCGGGATTGTAATTCGGGTCCATTACGAATTTCGCATGAAAGGAATCCGCCGTCATCGGCGCATTCAGCACTTCACCGGCATCCACGCTCTGATTCCAGATCGAGATCATCTGCGGTAAATCATCCGGTTTCCACGTTCGGATCATCATGGTCAGATCTCCTCCTCTCCCGGCTGATCGGGCATTTTCCAGGAAGGGTCCTATTTGTCTGTCCTGAATCAAGTCTCTACCGCCGTTATTATAAGCGATTCTCCCCGGCCGCGCAAGTCGAATGCGGCTTGTCAGAAAGGCTGAATCGATGCTATAATTCTGTCAGTTTCGCAGGGGAGGAATCATCATGAATACAGAACTGAGCCGCATTGATACAGAGCAGCGGAATCCTTTGACCGTCAGAATCGATACCCTGAGCACCCTGGAGATGGCCTCGCTGATCAATTCGGAGGATCATCACTGTGCGGAGGCCGTACAGAAGGTCCTGCCCGAAATCGCCCGCAGCATCGATCTGATTTACGAACAGATCCGGTCCGGCGGACGGCTGTTTTACTGCGGGGCCGGCACCTCCGGCCGCCTGGGGGTCCTGGACGCGGCGGAATGCCCGCCCACCTATGGCGTGGATCCGGGATTGGTCGTAGCCCTGATCGCGGGAGGCCCGGGCGCGCTGCTGAAAGCCGTGGAACATGCGGAAGACAACGTGGAACTGGGCGCGCAGGATCTGATCGCCCACCAGTTTTCTAAAAAGGACGCGCTGGTCGGCATTGCCGCCAGCGGGCGCACACCCTACGTCATTGGCGCCATGGACTATGCCCGTTCCCTCGGCGCGCCGGTGATGGCCCTGGTCTGCTGCCGCGACAGCGTGATGTCCCGCCACGCGGATGTGACCATGGCGCCCCTCCCCGGCCCGGAAGTCATTACCGGGTCTTCCCGCATGAAGAGCGGCACATGTCAGAAGCTGGTTCTGAACATGCTTTCCACCTGCGTCATGATTAAGCTGGGCAAGGTTTACGGAAACCTGATGGTGGATCTGAAAGCCACCAATGAAAAGCTGGTCCACCGTGCCATATCCATCGTCCGGCAGGCGGCCGACGTGGAGGAAGCAGCCGCCCGGCAGGCGCTGGAGCAGTGCGGCTACTCCTGCAAAACCGCGATTCTGATGCTCCTGCTTGGGGTCGGCGCAGGGGAAGCGGAAGCGATTCTGGCTTCCGCGGACGGACGGATCGCCCAGGCGGTGCGGCAGGCTCGGGAAGGCGGAAAATCATAATGGAAAAAGCATCCGTGTTTTTTGCCGGATGGGACGGCGGCGCAACCAAAACCGCGGTTCGGCTGGTGGACGCGTCGGGCAGCCTGATCGCGGAAAACAGCTTCGGCCCCCTGAACCTGAACGGAACGTCCCCGGAGGCCGTACGCCGGCACGTGGCGGACGCCGTCGCGTGGACTGCCCAGCAATCCGGCGGATCCAGCCTCTGCGGCGGGCTAGTCATCGGCGCCGCGGGCGTCAGCAACCTGAAGGTCCGCGCCGCGCTGGAGGCGGATGTCCGGGCCGCCGGGTATTCCGGACCTCTGCGCATCCTCGGGGATCAGGAAATCGCCCTGCACGGGGCGATTCGAACCTATGGCGCCGTTTTGATCGCCGGGACCGGTTCCGTCTGCTTTGGCCGGGATCCAGCCGGCGCCACTTTCAGGACGGGCGGCCGGGGCTATCTGATCGACGATGAGGGCAGCGGTTATGCCATCGGGCGGGATATTCTGGCCGCCGCGGTCCGCGCGGCGGATGGCCGTCTGCCTCAAACCTGCCTGCTGGACCTTGTATACGGTTATCTGAAAACGGATACCCCGGAGGGCATCGTGTCCTGGGTATACGCTCCCGCCACCGGCAAAAAGGAGATCGCCGCGCTGTCTCCCCTGCTTCTGGACGCGCTGGCCCGCGATGATGCCGCAGCCCTCCGGATCGCGGAGAAGGCCGCGGCCGCGCTGACGGAGCTTGTCACCGCCGCGTGGAAAAACGCACATATGCAGGATGGCGAACTGGCCCTGACAGGCAGCATCCTTCAGCACTATCCGCTCATACGGGAAGGCGTCATCCAGACATTGAAGAAGGATCTGCCCGCCCTGCGTGTCGGCGATCCCCTGGGGACACCCGCGGAGGGAGCTGCCGCGCTGGCCCTCCAGTACAGGGGAACCTAATCGCGGACAAACGCACGAATAGGGGTACTCTGTTTCTCAAAAAGTTTCCCGCTGCAAGGAGGTGCACGCCATGATAACGCTGAAATCCAGCCGCCTGACCCTGCATATCTGCGAACCCGGTGAAATGCCCAACCGGACTTTTCGTTTTGACCGGGCCGGTTTTATCTCGGAAGTGATCCTGGACGGCTCCCGCTATTTCTGTGCCTCGGAGCCTCACTGTCTGGTCCATCCCTCCTCCGGCGGCCGCGGCTTCTGCAGCGAAATCATTTTTGATCCCAGCGGGGAGATTCCTGTCGGGGAACGATTTCCCAAATTCGGTGTGGGCAATCTGCTGAAAACCGATGATAAGCCCTATTGCTTTTTTCAGAAATACGATGCGGAGCTTTTTCCGGTCGACTGGGAAAGCCATGAAAACAGCGTCGTTTTTTATACGAGGGCAATCCCCTGCCACGGGTATGCCGCCGAAATGAAAAAGCAGATCACGGTCATCGATAACCTGCTGCGCGTGGACTATTCGCTGAAAAACACCGGAAGCAAGCCCGTCCAGATCCGCGAATACTGCCACAATTTTATCAGCATAGACGGTATGGCGATCGGCCCGGACTATCTGCTGAAGCTTCCCTGTGTCGATGGGATTCCAATAGGGGATCTGCCGGACAGCAGCGGGTTTGTCAACTATATCGGCGAAGATCATTCCCTTCGCGTCAAAGCCTATTCCAAAAAAGCCGCTTTGATTCGTTTTAAGCAGGACCAGATCACGCCTTCCCGGCCTTTCGAATGGTCCCTCTGCAATATTGCGGACGGCGCCGCCGTTCACGGCCACGAGTCTTTTATCCCCTCCGGCCTCGCGGTCTGGTCCGTGGATCACATGGTTTCTCCGGAGGTTTTTCATGACTTCCGCCTGGCGCC
>CADBTC010000054.1 GCA_902797445.1 uncultured Eubacteriales bacterium
AGATAGGGATAAAACCGCCGGATCAGCTCCCGGGATCCGTAGGTTCTGATTCCCTTGTCCCTCTCGTTCTTTTTTGCCATTTTCTCTTCGCTTTACGGGACGTCCCGTCCCTGTCGTTTCCCTTCGGGGGCACACACAAATCCGCTGAACAGTCTACCACAGATGGCCCCGCCTTTCAACGCCCAGCGATACGGAAACCAATGTTGAAAACACCCGGGCTTTGGTGTACAATCGGCACCGAAAAGAACGGAGGAATCGGCATGATACAGAACATTGAGCCCGCTCATCTGGACAACGCGTTCCGGCGGGCGGAAGCGGAGGCAGACTCCCGGATCGTCCAGTTTGACGGAAACAGGCTCCTGGTCCGGTATGACGAAGAAGGCGGAACGCTGGTCTTTCCGCAAAAAAAGCACTATGCCGATCAGCAGGCGTTCATTTACCTTTTCTCCATCGACAGTGAATCCTATTTCCTGGTTCCGGATCCGGAAGGGCCCACTCGCGCGCCGGGCCCCGGCGGCGATCCGAAGACACCCTCGACCGGCAGCCAGAGCTCCGAAGGGGATTCTCCCTCCCGCTTCCCCGCACCGGACGGGACGGGCGCGGATTGGTCCCGTTATTCCCTGCAGGAGCTGCGGGGCCTGAAGCTTTGCGGAAACCGGGATATCTTCGCTGCCTATACGGCCTTCCACCTGCGGCAGTGGTATCGGACCAGCATCTTCTGCGGGGCCTGCGGCGCCCGGACGGTTTTCGACGAAAAGGAGCGGGCCAAGGTCTGCCCCGAATGCGGAAACCGGATTTATCCCCGCATCAACCCGGCGGTCATCATCGGGGTCACCAACGGGGACAGGCTCTTAATCACCCGCTACGCCCAGGGCTTTGCGCACAACGCGCTGGTAGCCGGATTCTGCGAAATCGGGGAAACCGCCGAGGAGACCGTCATGCGGGAGGTCATGGAAGAGGTAGGCCTCCGGGTCAAAAACATCCGCTATTTCGCCTCCCAGCCCTGGGGCATCGCCTCCGACCTGCTGATGGGGTTTTACTGTGATGTGGACGGATCGGATGCCATTCACCGGGATGACGGGGAACTGGGATATGCCGAATGGGTGCCGCGGAAGGAAATCGTCCTGCAGCCCTCCGATTACAGCCTGACCAACGAAATGATGAAACGCTTCCGGGACGGCTTGGCGTAAGTCCGCCGGGTCAGATCATTTCCTCCGGATGAAACACCTCGTCAAACCTTTCCGGGGTCAGGAATCCCAGGCTGACGCAGGCTTCCTTCAGGGAGACATCGTGCTGATAGGCATACTTGGCGGTTTTCGCCGCGTTCTCGTATCCGATGTATGGATTCAGCGCGGTAACCAGCATCAGGGACCGGTTCAGGTTCTCCGCCATCTTCTCCCGGTTGGCCCGGATGCCCGCAGCGCACCGGTCATTGAAGGCGTCGATGCTCTCCGCCGTCAGCCGGCAGGACTGCAGGAAGTTATACGCGATCACGGGCATGAACACGTTCAGCTCGAAATTGCCCTGGGACGCCGCAAACCCAATCGCCGCGTCGTTGCCCATGACCTGGACCGCCACCATCGTCACCTGCTCGCACTGAGTGGGGTTCACCTTCCCCGGCATGATGGAGCTTCCCGGCTCATTCTCCGGGATGGATATTTCCCCCAGCCCGCATCGGGGCCCGGAGGCCAGCCAGCGCACGTCGTTGGCCATCTTCATCATGTCCCCCGCCAGGGCCTTCACCGCCCCATGAGCGAACACGAGCTCATCCCGGGAGGTCAGGGCGTGGAACTTGTTTTCCGCCGTCCGGAAGGGCTTGCCCGTAAGCTTTGCAATTTCCTCCGCGGCCGCCTCCGCGAAGCCCTTAGGGGCGTTGAGCCCCGTGCCCACCGCCGTGCCCCCCAGGGCCAGCTCGTACAGCGGCCCCAGCGCAAGTCGGATCATCTCCGCGTCCCGCGCCAGGGACGCCCGCCAGCCGCTGATCTCCTGGCCGAAGGAAATGGGAACCGCGTCCTGCAGGTGTGTCCGCCCGCTCTTGACCGCGTCCCGGTTCTCCTCCTCCAGCCGCTTCAGCGTCTTCTCCAGCCGCTCCACGGCCGGCAGCAGTGTATCCTCCAGGGCAGACACCGCCGCGATGTGCAGCGCCGTGGGAAAGGTATCGTTGGAGCTCTGGCTCATATTCACATCGTCATTGGGATGCAGCAGCTTTTTGCCCGCCAGGACGTTTCCCCGCCCGGCAATGACCTCGTTGGCGTTCATATTGCTCTGGGTCCCGCTGCCCGTCTGCCACACCACCAGGGGAAAATGCGCCGCCAGCGCGCCGGAGATCACCTCGTCCGCAGCCCGGCAGATGCAGTTCCGCTTTTCCGCTGTCATCTTTTCCGGCTTCAGGGTGTGATTCGCCCGGGCCGCCGCTTTCTTCAGGATCCCGAAGGCATGAATGATCTCCTCCGGCATCGTTTCCTTCCCCACCCCGATGGGAAAGTTCTCCCGGCTCCGCTGGGTCTGCGCCCCCCAGTATTTATCCGCCGGCACCCGCATCTCCCCCATGGAGTCATGCTCGATGCGGTACGC
>CADBTC010000055.1 GCA_902797445.1 uncultured Eubacteriales bacterium
GCTGCGGAAGTACCTGCCGAGGATGGAACAACGATCCTGACCCGGGAGCGGCTGACGGCGCTGTGCCGGGCGGTCTGCGGCTCGGAGAAGGAAGTCCCGGCCATCGTCTTCCCGGAGCAGGAAGCTGCGGAAGCGACCCGGGGCGATCTGGCTATGGTACTCCAGGCGCTGGATCAGTTAAAGTAAACAGCTTGGCTGCAGAGATGTGATCAATGAAACCGGCTTTCAGTCCGCTCCCGAAAAAGGACGGCTGAAAGCCGGTTTTGTATTTTCTTTGTACTCATTTGTGCGGAATGTACTTTTTGGGAAGAATTTAGATGAGAATACGTCGCAGGAGATGATTTAATAAGTTGTTTTTAACGGTGATGACGTGATAAAATACGCTATATTTACATCGAAGGGCACACCGGAAGGATGGATACATCCGTGCCCTTCCGCGCAAAGGAGTAGTTTCGGGAATGACGGAAAGCGACGCAAAGAAAAGAAAAATGATCGTCCTGATGCTGCTGGCGCTGGTGCTGGCGGTGATGGGATGGATTTTTCTACCGATAAAGAGCGAGAAGATTCTCTGCACAGTGGTACTGGCTTTGAGCTGCGGGGCGGTGTTTTTCTCCAATGATACGGGACGGTATGTGTGCAAGCGGATCCTGCTGGCGCTGCTGACGATTCTGATCATCGCGGCCATTACTTTCTTCGCCATGAACGCCATCCCTGGCGGCCCCTTCAGCAAGGAGAAAGCCCCTTCCGCAGCGGTCCAGGCCGTGCTGGAAGAACGTTTCCACCTGAATGAGCCTATTGGAACCCAATTCCGGCTATATCTGGAAGGTCTGATGCAGGGAAACTTCGGCGTGTCTACAAAGACGGGACGGGAAATTGCCACGACCATCTTCAGCTCCTTTGCGATTTCCGCCAAGCTGGGCGGGTACGCGGCTCTGTGCGCGGTGATTCTGGGACTGATCCTGGGCTCTATTGCGGCTCTGAACAGAGGAAAGCTGGCTGACCGGATCATCATCTTCTTTACGACGCTGTTTGTAGCGGTGCCCAGCTTCATCATGGCGACGCTGCTGCTGCTGGTATTCTGCCTGCAGCTGAACTGGTTCCCGATTTTCTCTACCGACAACCCCAGCTATGTGCTGCCGGTGATCGCGCTTATGCTTAGCCCCATGAGCTACATCACCCGCCTGACGAAGACTTCCATGCTGGACGTATTGGGGCAGGATTACATCAGGACCGCCCGGGCTAAGGGAGTCAAGCAGTGGAAAGTCATCTTTAAACACGCGCTGAAAAATGCCCTGATTCCGGTTATCACTTATGTAGGCCCCATGACGGCTTATATCCTGACAGGATCCATGGTGGTGGAGAGCGTCTTTACGACTGGCGGCCTGGGGACCAAATTCGTTCAGGGAATTTCCAACCGGGACTATCCCATGATTATGGGTACAACCATTTTCCTGGCCACCCTGATGGTGACCATGACGCTGATCAGCGACCTGGTTTACAAGGCCGTGGATCCGCGGATCGACTTTAATTAAGAAGGAGGCAAAGGACAATGGCGGATTTTGATCCAAACGTGAATCCCCAAAAGCGGCCCTTCAGCCTCCAGCTGGATTTAGCTCAATTCGAGCCGGCGACGGAGGAGGAAAAGGCCCAGCAGGAAACCATGCGGGAAAGCACCACCTTCTTTAAGGATGGTATGCGGAAGCTGCGGAGGAATCCTCTGGCCATGGGATCCATCGTTGTGCTGCTGCTGCTGCTGGTGACAATCATCGTGGCTCCGATGATTGTTCCCTACGGGTACAGCGACATGGTGACGGTTAATGGAAAACGGGACAAGAGTGCAAAGAACCTGGCCCCCTTCCAGTATTCCAAGATGGAACAACAGGCGATTGACACAGGAGAAAACATTTTTCCTCATATTTTCGGGACGGATGAGCTCTGCCGGGACTACTTCATCCGGGTGGTTTACGGCGCCAGAGTCAGCCTTTCGGTGGGCTTCTTCGCCAGCCTGATCGTGCTGATCATTGGGCTTCTGTACGGGTCCATTGCCGGATATGCCGGCGGGCGGACAGACCTGATCATGATGCGGATTGTGGACATCATCTATTCCTTGCCGGATACGCTGATGGTTATCCTGCTGTCGGTGGTGCTGGATCAGATTCTGGGACAGAGACTGCAGGGAACCATCCTGGCCAGCATCGGCACCAATATGCTGTCCATGTTCACCGTGTTCGGACTGCTTTACTGGGTGGGCATGGCCCGGCTGGTGCGGGGACAGATCCTGACCATCAAGAATAACGAATACGTGCTGGCGGCCCGGGCCATGGGTGCCAAACCCAGACGGATTATCCGCAAGCATATTCTGCCCAACTGCATGAGCGTCATCATCATTTCCACCGCGCTGCAGATCCCGTCCGCCATTTTTACCGAGAGCTTTCTAAGCTTTATCGGTCTGGGCGTTCAGGCGCCGATGCCGTCCCTGGGTTCCCTGGCCAACGCGGCGCGGGCCGCGCTGCAGGCTTATCCCTACAAGATGGTTTTTCCGGCAGTGGGGATCTGCCTGATCGTTCTGAGCTTTAACCTGTTAGGCGACGGCCTCCGCGACGCCTTCGACCCCAAATTAAGGAAGTGAGAAACCCATGAGTGAAATGCCGATTCTGCAGGTAAAAAACCTGCATACCTCCTTTTTCACCGACGCCGGAGAAGTCCGGGCGGTTAATGGGATTTCCTACAACCTGGATCGGGGAAAAGTGCTGGGCATTGTTGGAGAAAGCGGCAGCGGCAAGAGCGTATCCGCCTACTCGGTGATGCAGATTCTGACGGATACGGGCCGGGTCACAGAGGGAGAGATCCTCTTTAACGGCGATAACATCCTTAAATATGACGACAAGCAGATGGCTGCCTTCCGGGGAAGCAAGATTTCCATCATCTTTCAGGATCCCATGACCAGCCTGAATCCGGTGTTTACCATTGGCAATCAGCTCCGGGAAGCGATCCGTATTCATACGGACAGAAATAAAGAGGAGATTCAGGCCAGGGCACTGGAAATGCTGCAGCTGGTGGGCGTGAACGAGCCGGAAAAGAGGCTGAAGCAGTATCCCCATGAGCTTTCGGGCGGCATGCGGCAGCGGGTTATGATCGCCATGGCGCTGGCCTGCGAGCCGGATATTCTGATTGCTGATGAACCCACAACAGCCCTGGACGTGACCATTCAGGCCCAGATTCTGGAGCTGATGCAGGATCTGCAGAAAAAGATGGGTATGGCCATCATCATGATTACCCATGACCTGGGAGTCATCGCGGATATGTGCGATGAGATCATCGTTATGTACGCGGGGAAGGTTTGTGAGCGTGGAACTGCTGACGAGATCTTCTATAATCCGCGGCACGAGTACACCAAGGGGCTGATTCGCTCCATTCCCCGGCTTTCCGAGAAGCATGAGAAGCTGGTACCCATTGCGGGAACTCCGGTGGACCTGCTGAATCTGCCCAAGGGATGCGCCTTCGCATCCAGATGCGACCGGGCGATGAAGATCTGCCTGAGGGAGCATCCGGAGGAGATCCGGGTGAATGAGAATCATATCGCCGCCTGCTGGGCTAACGTGCTGCAGATGTATGAGGAAGAACAGGGAGGTACGAACGCATGAGTGAGCAGAAGCATCTGGTAGACGTTCGGAACCTCAAACAGTACTTTACGGTTAAATCCGGCGTGCTGGAAAAGCTGCAGCTGAAGGCCGTTGACGGCGTGTCCTTTACCATCGACGAGGGGGAGACCCTGGGACTGGTGGGGGAGAGCGGATGCGGAAAAACCACCGTGGGCCGGACCATCCTGCATCTGTACAAGCCTACGGGGGGCGAGGTCTGGTTTGACGGAAAACAGGTAACGGATAAGAACATCGGTTCTTTCCGGAAAGACATGCAGATCGTGTTTCAGGATCCCTATTCCAGCCTGAATCCCCGGATGACGGTTTCCGACATTATCGGGGAACCTCTGGATATCCATCATCTGTATGCCAACAAGAAGGAACGGGCGGACAGGATCGCGGAACTGCTGAACATTGTAGGGCTCAACAGCGAGCACGCTAACCGGTATGCCCATGAGTTTTCCGGCGGCCAGCGGCAGCGCATCGGCATTGCCCGGGCATTGGCTGTGAAACCCCGGTTCATCGTTTGCGATGAACCCGTTTCCGCCCTGGATGTCTCCATCCAGGCGCAGATCATCAACACCTTCGAGGAACTGCAGGAGAAACTGGGCATCGCGTATCTGTTCATCGCCCACGATCTGCTGGTGGTTCAGCACATGAGCCGGCGGATTGCTGTCATGTATTTAGGAAAGATCGTGGAAATCGGGCCTTCTGCGGACATTATCGGGAAGCCGATTCACCCGTATACGGAGAGCCTTATCTCTGCCATTCCCATGCCGGATCCGGAGGCAGCCAGGCATAAACATCGGATCATCCTGGAGGGGGATGTTCCCTCTCCCTTGCGGATGCCGAAGGGATGCCCCTTCCGGACCCGGTGCCGTTACGCCACCAAGGCCTGTGAGGAAAGCTGCCCGGAGCTCAGGGAAGTGGAGCCGGGACGTTTTGTAGCCTGCCACAACAGGTAATGGCTTTTGCTATATCCCATCCGCTCAGCGAATGGAGGATATAAATATTTTTAAGGAGGACCCTATCCCATGAAGAAACTGTTAGCTCTTCTGATGGCTGCGATCATGGTGCTGGGCAGCGCCGCGGCGCTGGCCGACGCTGGCAGCGAACCCGACTGGACCGGCTATGATGCCCGCATCGCGGAAATCAAGTCCACCACGGATTTTGCCGCCCGTGAAAAGCTGATGCATGAAGCAGAGGACGAACTGATGGACACCGGCGCCATCGTTCCGATCTACTACTACAACGACGTGTACATGGCGCGGGAAGGCCTGACCGGCTATTATTCCAACGCTTATGCCACCAAGTTCTTCATGTATTCTGACTTCGGCGACAAGACCACCCTGCGGCTGCAGCTGGCGTCCGAGCCGGACAAGCTGGACCCCGCTCTGAACAGCTCCGTGGATGGTGCCTGCCTGGCGGCCAACAGCTTCGGCGGCCTGTACACCTATGACGCCAACGGCGAACTGACTCCGAACTTCGCCACCGGCTACACCGTCAGCGAAGACGGCCTGACCTACACCTTCACCATCCGTGATGGCCTGAAGTGGAGCGACGGTACCGAACTGACCGCCAAGGATTTCGAATACAGCTGGAAGCGGGCTGCCGCTCCCGAGACCGCCGCGGACTACAGCTATATGTTCGACGGCATCGCCGGCTATCCGGATGATCTGCAGGCCACCGCTTCCGAGGATGGCAAGACCTTCACCGTAGTGCTGAAGGCTCCCTGCGCCTACATGCTGGACCTGGCCGCTTTCCCCACCTTCTTCCCTGTGCAGCAGGCCTGCGTGGAAGCTTCCGCCACCGCGGACAACCCCGGTGCGTGGGCGCTGGAAGCCGGCTTTGTTTCCAGCGGTGCTTACACCCTGGAGAGCTGGGAGCACAATGTGTCCATGGTGTACGTGAAGAACCCCAACTACTGGGATGCCGCGAACGTGAAGATCGAACGGCTTGAGTTCATGCTGTCCGATGACGACACCGCCATCTATGCCGCCTATCAGAACGGCGACCTGGACTTCATCGACTCCGTGCCCACCGATCAGATTGCTTCCCTGCTGGACAACCCCGAGTTCCACATCGTCGACGAGCTGGGCACCTACTACGTGATCTTCAACGTGAAGGCTCCCATGTTCGACGGCAAGACCGTGGAGCAGGCCGCCGCGATGCGCCGCGCCCTGTCCCTGCTGATCGACCGCCAGTACATCATCGACACCGTCGGCCAGACCGGCCAGAAGATCGCGACGAGCTTCATCCCGGCGGGCATGCTGGACGGCAACGGCGGCATCTTCAAGGATGCGGCCGCCTGGGCGTATCCGAACGGCGCGGACGGCTACTTCGCGGAGGAGCCGGACGTGGAGCAGGCCGTCGAGCTGCTGAAGAGCGCGGGCTTTGAGTTCGACGCGAACGGCATGCTGAGCGCGGCGACCCCGATCGCCTTCGAATACCTGACCAACAACACCTCCGGGCACATCGCGATCGCCGAGTGCCTGCAGCAGGACTTCGCGCAGATCGGCATCAACATGACCATCAAGTCCATCGACTGGGCCGTGTTCCTGAACGAGCGCAAGGAAGGCAACTTCGGCATCGCCCGCAAC
>CADBTC010000056.1 GCA_902797445.1 uncultured Eubacteriales bacterium
CGGATAACCTCCAGGTGCCGTTCCAGCTCCTTCATCAGCCGGTGGTCGTGGTTTTCCCGCACCCGGGTGTCCGCGTCCAGCAGCAGCGTGTTTTCCCGCTCGGGGGTGCACGGCGCCCAGGCCGGGATTGCGCCGTGGTTCGGGTTTCCGTTTCTCGCGAAGGCGATGACCGCCCCGAAGGCTTCCTCCTGGACGCGCTCCGCCAGCCCCTCCTCCGCCCCGGGGCCGTGGGGATATTCCACCAGGCTGATATTCCGGAACACGTAGGGAATGTCGCTGCAATGCCAGGGCGTATTGCCCCCGTCAATGGGCTGATCCATATTGAACAGGTAGGACCAGGTGCTTCCGTTCAGCTTGCTTCTCTCCGCGATATACCGGATCTCCGGCATCCGGAAAACATAGTCCAGCCGCAGCAGATCGATCAGATGCCGCTCCGGATACGCCTCCCGGAAAAGCGGAATCAGCGCATCCGCCGCCGATTCGCCCCAGCGGTCCCGGATCACGCCGGCCTGCGCTTCCTCGCTCATGCCGTCCCGATCCCAGGGCAGCGGCGCAAAGGAGGTAAATTCCCCGAAGACGCTTCCCACCATCAGCGGCACCTTTGCGGTTTCCGGCCGGAATCCGTAATGTAGAGGATCCCCCCGGTAATGCGCGTTGGGATGCGGGCAGCATCCCACATTCTTCCCCTCCGCCCGCAGCCGGGGACTGACGGCCTGATACGCCCGCACCAGGGCGGCATAATCCGCGGTCTCCATCTCCTGGACCCGCTTCAGACGCAGCTCCGCCAGCATGGCCTTAGCCAGCTCTTTTCCGCTGCCCTCTGCGTCCGCCAGGGCCGTCGACAGCACCCCGCTCATGATGATTCCTTTAGCAAACAGTCCGTCCGCCGCGGGGCTCTGGAGCAGCGTCGTGACCTTCCCGCCCCCGCCGGACTGTCCGAATACCGTCACATTATCCGGGTCGCCCCCGAAGGCCGCAATGTTCTCCCGGATCCACGCCAGGGCGGCGATGATATCGTCTCCCCCCGCGTTCCCGGAATTTTCGTATTCATCCCCGAAATCCGACAAATCCAGGTATCCCAGGATATTCAGCCGGTGATTGATGGAAACCACCACTGCGTTTCCCGCCCGGCTCATGTTCGCCCCGTCATAGGCAATATGCTCTATGGCGGAACCGGCGAAGTATCCTCCCCCGTGAAGCCAAACCAGCACGGGCCGCTTCTCCCCGTCCAGCCCCGGGGTCCAGATATTCAGGTTCTGGCAGTTCTCGTCCATGGGCCAGTACCGATGGGGTACATAGAGTTCCCCCCGGGGCTGATCGTTGGTCATCAGCGGACAGACATATCCATAGCTGGAAGCATCCAGCACCCCATCCCAGGGGGGCACCTCCCGAGGCGCGTGAAACCGGACCGCCTCCGCGTAGGGAATCCCTTTGAAAATCGACAGTCCATTATGCTCGTATCCCCGAATCATGCCCTGAGATGTGGAAACCAGCGCTTTCTTCGCCGATCTTTCGAATGTTTGCTTCATCCTCCAGTCCAACCTTTCTGTGTGGTTTTATGATCCTTTATTCCGAGGCTGCAAATCCTTTTTCTTCTTTAAATGCCAGTGTGTATTTTAAAGTAAAGCAGGCCGCTTTTCAATCGGGAGATCGGGCATTTTTACGCCCGGAAAAGACTTGACAGGGGTGCCTGTATTTGTTATGTTTTCGTATGCGCAGGCTTTTGCACCGGCAAAGCCAGATCACAGAGAATGGGGGCGGCACCCACGGCAAAACAGGATGCGGAAAACGGTCACCGGATCTCGGAAACCATCACCGTCTTCGGCGCCGTCAATATGGATATCGGCGGCACGCCGGATGCGCCGCTGGTGCGCGGCGATTCCAATCCCGGAACGGTGCGGATCAGCCCGGGGGGTGTGGGGCGGAATATCGCCCACAACCTGCGCCTGCTGGGAAACGAGGTGAAGCTGGTCAGCGCCTTCGGCGATGATGCTTACGGGCAGCATCTGGCTGAAAGCTGCCGTGCGCTGGGCATTGACACCCGCGAAAGCCTTTTCGCCGAAGGAGAGCGCACCTCCACCTACCTTTATATTACCCGGGAGGACGGAAATCCGGAGCTGGCAGTCAATGATATGCGGATTTACCGGAAAATGACGCCGGAATTTATCGCGGAGAAGACGGATCTGCTGGAAGGCAGCGGGCTGATCATCGTGGACGCGAACCTTCCGCAGCAAACGGTAGAGGCCGTTTGCAAAGGAAGCAAAGCGCCGGTTTTCGCGGAACCCGTGTCCGGTGTCAAAGCGCTCCGCTTCAGGAACGTGCTTCCTTTCATTCACACGCTGACCCCCAACCTGCTGGAGGCGGAAGCGCTGACGGACCGAAGCATTGACCCGGAGGATCCAGCCAGCCTCTCCGCCGCGGCGTGCGTGCTTTTGCGCGAAGGCGTGCAGCAGGTTGTGATCACCCTGGGCGCGAAGGGGTGCTTTTTCACCGACGGGCACAGGGCGCGCATTCTCCCCGCCTTCCCTGCCCGTATGGTCAACGGAAACGGGGCCGGGGACGCCCTGATTTCCGGACTTGCCGCCGGATTCTGCAAAGGGTTCTCCCTGGAGGACTCCGTTTTGCTCGGCATGGCAGCCGCCAGCATCACCCTGGAAACGCCCCTGACCAACAGCCCGGATCTGAGCTATAAAGAAGCCCAAAGGCGCATGATGATCGAAAAAGAAAAGGAGATCAAGGAAAAATGAACCTCAATGCCTATCTGGATGTATCCCCGGAAGTGGAAGCCGCCGTCAAAGCCGACCAGCCCGTAGTGGCGCTGGAATCCACGATTATTTCCCACGGCATGCCCTATCCCCAGAATGTGGAAACCGCGCTGAACGTGGAGCGGGTGCTGCGGGAGAACGGAGCGGTTCCCGCCACCATCGCCATCATTGGCGGCCGCCTGAAGGCCGGACTCAGCCGGAAAGAGATTGAGCATCTGGGCAAAGCGGGGCGCGCAGTCGCGAAGGTCTCCAGAAGGGATCTTCCCCTGATCGTCGCCAAGGGGCTGGACGGGGCCACCACGGTCACCACCACCATGATCATCGCCCATATGGCGGGCATTTCGATTTTCGCCACCGGCGGCATCGGCGGTGTCCATCGGGGAGCCCAGAAAACCTTTGATATCTCCGCTGACCTGGAGGAGCTGGCCATGACGCCGGTGACGGTGGTCTGTGCCGGCGCCAAGGCGATTCTGGACCTGCCCCTGACCCTGGAATATCTGGAAACCAAGGGCGTGCCGGTGCTGGGCTATCAGACGAAGGAGCTGGCCGCCTTCTATACGCGTCACAGCGGCCTGGAGGTGGACTATCAGGTGGACTCCCCCGCCGAGCTGGCGAAAGCCATTTATATCAAAAAAGCCCTGGGGCTGCAGGGCGGCATCCTGGTGGCCAATCCGATTCCGGAGGAGTATTCCATGGATCCGGAGGTCATCAACCGGGCCATCGACCAGGCCGTCCGGGAAGCAGAGGAGCAGGGCATCCACGGCAAGGAGAGCACCCCCTTCCTGCTGGCACGGATCAAGGATCTGACCGGCGGGGACAGCCTGGACGCCAA
>CADBTC010000057.1 GCA_902797445.1 uncultured Eubacteriales bacterium
CAGCTTCTTCATGGATAAAAACCTCCTTCAAAATTTGAGAACTCCTTGTCATGCATTATATGGGATGGCGAAGGAAGCTGTCAACGGATTTTCAGGTCTGTACATTAAAAATACATCCGGAGTTGTAACACTTTCCAGGAATCAAAATACTGAAAGCATTGATCGAAAGACATCTCAATCCACCTCCGTCAACACCTGTTCTTTTTTGCACCATATGATAGAACAACAGAACAGATATCGTTTTTTGTCGGCTGCATTCGTTTTTCGGAAAAGGATACTGTCTTTCTGCCCGGCATTCCCCTTCCTGCCGGGAAAGCGGCTTCTGTTTCCGGAAGAGGCAGCTTTCCGGAAGAGTCCGATGTCAGCTCTCGGAAATTTCTACATTATTTTTTAACTTTTTCTATTTTTTATTATTTACTTATCACAAATTTTGTGTTATGATCCGCATATGCGCTTCTCATCCCCTCCGCCGCTCTTCCTTCGATACAGCATCGGAAGAGTCTTTCAGGGCGGCGGAAGCAGCCGCGGCGCCGAGCCCGTCGGCTGCCTGCGCAGCTGAGCCGGCGGAATCTGCAGGGCGGCTCAGCCGCTGAAAAGAGAAAAGCATGCTCCCGGCATGATTTCAGAAAGGGGAATTCGTTATGGAAAGGGTCTATGCCGCCATCGATATGAAGTCCTTTTATGCTTCCGTGGAATGTGTCGCCCGGGGTCTGGATCCTTTACGCGCCCGCCTGCTGGTAGCCGATGAATCCCGCTCGGATCAGACGATCTGCCTCGCCGTCTCCCCGGCGCTGAAAGCGATCGGTGTTCCCGGGCGGCCCCGTCTTTTCGAGGCGCGGCAGGCCATCCGGGAATACGAGGCCGCTCACCGGACGAAGGTTTCCTACATCATCGCCCTTCCCCGCATGGCGGAATATGAACGCGTTTCTGCCCGGATCTACGGCATCTTCCTCCGGTTCATAGCCCCCGAGGATATCCACGTTTACAGCATTGATGAATCCTTTATCGACTGTACGCCTTATCTCCGTTTCTATGCCCGGGACGCCGCCCGTCTGAGGATTCATCCCGCCCATCTGATGGCCATGACCATGATCCGCGCCGTTTTAACGGAAACAGGGATTACTGCCACCTGTGGGATCGGAACCAATCTGTATCTCGCCAAGGTGGCCATGGACATCGTAGCCAAAAAGAAACCGCCGGATCAGGATGGGGTTCGCGTCGCGGAGCTTAATGAAAGCAGCTATAAATTTCTCCTCTGGGGGCACCGGCCTCTGACCGATTTCTGGCAGATCGGTCCGGGCAAAGCCCGCCGGCTGGCAAAATCCGGCCTCTATACCATGGGAGATGTGGCCGCCCGGACCCAGATCGACGAGGAATGGTTCTATCGGACGTTCGGAATCGACGGAGAAATCCTGATTGACCATGCCTGGGGCGTCGAGCCCGTGACCATCGCCGACATCAAAGCTTACCATCCGGAGGCCTCCAGCGTGTCCAGCGGGCAGGTTCTCCCCCGTCCCTATGCCTTCCCGGAAGCCCGCCTGGTTCTGTGCGAGATGATCGAGGCGCTCTGTACCGATCTTTTTGCCAAGCATCTGGTCAGCACCTCCTTCTCCTGGTGGGTATCCTATGATTTCAAGAGTCTGGAGGTCTGCCCCGAATTCGACGGCCCCGTATCCCTGGACTTCTACGGCCGGCTGCATCCGGTCCATATCCAGGGCATCGTCCAGACCAGCGGTCCGACCAACAGCTTCCCCGCCGTCCGGGAGGCGGTTCTCTCTTCCTTTGACCGAAAGGCGGACCGGCGTCTCCTCTTCCGGCGGCTGGGGATCTGCGCCAACGAAGCCGGGAGCGGGCTGTCCGGGTTCCAGCTGAACTTTTTGACCGATTATGCGTCCCAGGAGCGGGAAAACCGCGTCCGGATCGCGATGGCCCGCATCCGGCAAAAATACGGGCCCAATTCCGTCTTTCGTGCCTCCAACCTGGTGGAGGGGGGAACTGCCCTGGAGCGGAATCACCAGATCGGCGGGCACCGGGCCTGATGCTGATTTTGACGGAAATCCTTGTCCTCCGTCAAAATCCCCAATCCGCTCCATCCCATTCCCGCTGGTCCTGATTCGCATTCCCGTATGGTTTCCGAAAGGAGGTTTTTCCATGCATCCCGTCGGTTTCCTTCCCATGCCCCCGGATTTTAAATACCGGGAAGTTTTCATCCTCGGCAAACCCGTCCACATGCCGACAGACGATTTCTCCCTCCGGCATCCCGCCATGGATCCCGGGAAGCGGGCCAAAATCTTCGCCCCTTTTGACGCCCTGCGCGGCTTTAACTTCGCCATTATGACCCAGCAGGTTCTTTGCGAAAAAAGCGCCGAACCCGTCTACGGAACCCTCGATGAAATTCAGGCGCCATAGTTTTCTCTTCTCCTGTATAAACGCCGCTGCGCTTGCGTTTTTCATTCTGGCGGGGCGGCTTCCTGCTTTTTCCTCCTTCCCTGATCCCCTTACCTGTTCTTTGACCGTTCGCCCTTCAGAAAAAAAAGCGGAGCCGCGACCCTTTCGGTGCGCGGCTCCGCCCGTTTTTATTCCAGCTTATCCGATATGATCTTTTCCGCCCATATACATCCGCAGCGCTTCCGGAATAGCCACGGTCCCGTCCTCCCGCAGATTGTTCTCCAGGAAGGCAATCAGCATCCGCGGCGGCGCCACGCAGGTATTGTTCAGCGTATGCGCGAAATACTTTTTCTTGTCCTTGGTCTTCACACGGATCTGCAGCCTTCTGGCCTGCGCATCCCCCAGGTTGGAGCAGGATCCGACCTCAAAATACTTCTTCTGGCGGGGGCTCCAGGCTTCCACATCCAGGCTCTTGACCTTCAGATCCGCCAGGTCGCCGCTGCAGCACTCCAGCGTCCGCACCGGGATATCCAGCGTCCGGAAGAAGTCCACCGTGTTCTGCCACAGCCTG
>CADBTC010000058.1 GCA_902797445.1 uncultured Eubacteriales bacterium
AATTTTGACGGCATGATCATCACCGGGGCGCCGGTGGAGCACCTGCCGTTCGAAGAGGTGGAATACTGGGACGAGCTGTGCGGGATCATGGAATGGTCCAAGCGGCATGTGCACTCCACCTTCCATATCTGCTGGGGCGCCCAGGCCGGACTGTACTATCACTTCGGCATCCCGAAGCGCCAGCTGGAAAAGAAGCTCTTCGGCGTCTTTCCGCATCGGGCGGAACGGGAACACTATATCCTGCTCAGAGGCTTCGACGATGTCTTTATGGTGCCCCATTCCCGCCATACCACCGTGGACCGGGAGGAAGTGGAAAAGCACCCTGAGCTGAAGATTCTGGCCTCCTCCGAGGAGGCGGGGATTTACGCCATGAGCACGGAAAACGGAAAGCAGGTCTTTATTACGGGCCACAGCGAGTACGATCCCCTGACGCTCGAGAAGGAATACAAGCGGGACAAGGCGGCGGGGCTGCCCATCGAGGTGCCGAAAAACTACTATCCGGAGGACGACGACACCCGGCCGCCGCGGGTCACATGGCGGGGCCACGCGCATCTGCTGTACGCGAACTGGCTGAATTACCTGGTGTATCAGACGACTCCCTACGATCTTCGGAATCTGGAAGCATAATCAATACGGGGCTGCTGCAGACGTTGACGTTTCTGCAGCAGCCCCTTTTCTATGGCCTAAACCGCTATTTATTAGAATCAGCATTATTGGCCGTCCGCGGCGTCGTAAAGCGCCTCCAGCGCTTCCAGCGTGACGGACCCGACCTTGTTATAGATAACCTCCCCCGACCGGTTCAGCACGATCGTCTGGGGAAGCGCGGCGCTTCCGTGCACGATTTCAAACAGCTTTTCGGCTTCGGATACCGCCGCGAAGGGGAACGCGTACCCCTTGCCCGCCAGATAGTCCGCCGGATCGTCCAGCACTTCGGGGGAATGGATCGCCAGCACGGCCGCATCCTCCTTCTCCTGATACAGGGTATTGAAGTGCGGCAGTTCCTGCACGCAGGGCGTGCACCAGGTGGCCCACAGATTGAGGAAAACGATCTTTCCCCGGCAGTCGGCCAGACGGAAGGTGCTTCCGTCCATGCATTCCGCCGAAAAATCCGCCAGCTGCTGCCCGACCTCGTATCCGATGGGGGCATCGCTCTCCCATCGGGTTTCCGTTTCCGTCCCCGCCTTCCCGGCGACGGCCGGATCGATCACGTTGTACCATAATACGGCGAAGCAGAGCACCGCCAGCGCCGGCCCCCACAGTGCCCGTCCCCGGGAACGCTGTTTCCGCGCCGCGTCCGGACCGTCTTCCCGCCCGGGGATCTCCGGCGCCTTCAGCGTGATCCTTCCGGCCCGGATTGAGATCGCTCCCTGGCTGCAATGCGCCATGCATTTCCCGCAGTTTATGCATTCGTGGTCCCCCACCCTGCGGATATCCATTTCGCAGTGCCGCACGCAGGCGCCGCAATGATTGCACCGGTTCGGATCCACCCGGACCCCGATGACATTGATCCGGTTAAACAGGCCGTAGACTGCCCCCAGCGGGCACAGGAAGCGGCAGAAGGACCGGTAGCAGAAAACACAGGCCAGGCCGATGATCAGCATGATCACGAATTTCCGCGTAAACAGGATCCCCAGCATGCTGAAAAAGTCGGGATTCGTGGGCAGGAGCCCCATGGCCCCCTCCAGCGTACCCGCCGGACAGATGTATTTGCAGAACGCCGGCAGCGGAAGATCATACGCCAACCCGTAGATCAGGGGCAGCATGATAACGAACACCGCCAGCACGATGTATTTCAGCCAGGTCAGCGTCCTCGTCACAGCGGACTTCCGGATCTTCGGCGTCGGGATTTTATGCAGCAGCTCCTGGATCCATCCCAGGGGGCAGATCCATCCGCAGACCGTCCTACCCAGCATCACGCCGTAGAACAGCAGGATCCCGAAAACATACCATCCCGCCCGATGACCCGCGGCGGCCAGCGCGTTCTGCAGGGCCCCCAGCGGGCAGGCGCCCACCGCCCCCGGACAGGAATAGCAGTTGAAGCCCGGCACGCAGACCGCTTTGGTTTTGCCCCGGTAAATCTCCCCGGTCACAAAGCCCTTCAGATGCGCGTTATACAGCAGCGCGCTGTATACCTGGACCAGCCGCCGGGTCGTCGGGCGGCAGCGCTCCCGCCAGGTCCCCTCATTTCTCTTATCCAAGGCCGATACACTCCGTACAGATATTGATCGCTTTCAGCAGCACATCCTGCAGGCTTCCGTTCAATGCCCCCAGTACGATCAGCACCGCGGCCGCCAGCAGCAGGGCGATCCTGACCGCGGCGGTTCCGCCCGCCGGGCGCTTTTCGGCAGGCACAGCCGCCCTTTGGCCGTTTTTTTTCGCCTGCGGCTGCGCCAGGGCTGAAGGGTTTCCGGCGTCTGCCTGCCCGCGCCCCTTTTCCGCCTGCAGCTGAGCCCGGGCCGCGTCGATTTCCCGGCGGATGCTTCGCGTCTCCAGCACCGTGCCGCCCAGCAGAATCAGGAGACCCGCCGCGGCCCAGGGCGCCGCATGCAGCATCAGGGACGCGATCATGCCCTCCAGATCCTTCTCGGGGAAATGCCCCCGGTCCGTGCAGTAGATCAGAATCGGCACCATGCACGCCACAAAGGCGGCCCACCGGATCCATCGGAGGATCCGCTGCTTTTTCCGTTCCCTGCGAATCTCCTCCCCCGGCGCTCCCAGCCGGGAAGCCAGCAGATCCCGCTCCGCCTCCGGCGAGGAAACCGGGCGGGCGCTGTGCTCATCACGGATTCCCAGGATCGGCCCGGCTGCCGCCATGCCGATCACCGCGAGCAGAAGCGGGCTGATCCGAAGAAGCTCCTCCGCCGCGATATCCGCGGTATAAACCGCTTCCAGCGGACTTTCCGCCTTCCGGGCCGAGCCCTCCTGCCAGATCCGGACGGCCGCGGCGCACAGCAGCACCGTCAGCGCCGTCAGCAGCCCCGCCAGAATGGCCTGATACGCTTTTTTCCGCCCCATTCCGTTTTTCTCCCTCCGCGTGTTTTTCCATTCCCCGTTTCAGCTTATCCTTTTCTTTCTTCACAGGAGGGACCGTTTCCGCCTCTCCAGCTTCCGGAAGCGCCTCTGTCTGCGCCGTCCGCGTCCCGGCCACCGCGTCTCTCATATCGCTGTGCTCCATCGAGAGGGAAATCAGCATGTTAAAAGCCAGCAGCAGGCGAAGTTTTTCATCCTTCTTTTTTAATAATCCGCATGCCGGCATGAAGCCTCCTTCACTGCGAATCGGATCCCTTCGGTTTCCCGACCGTCCTTCCGCTATTTTTCTCCGCGCAGCCATGATACCGATAAATCTGCCTCATTGCAATATCTTTTCTGGCCGTTTTATGAAGATGGCTGCCGGCACGCGCAAGACGAAAAAGTACCTTCTTCCGCCGGAGACAGGGCCACGCCGCTGTCCGTCAGCGGCAGCGCTGTGACATTCGTGCAGGGCACCGTGACGCGCACATTGAACATGGGCACGGGTGCTTCGACTGTCGTGCCGTTGAAGCCGGAAAGATTGACCGCCTGCAGGAACTCGCCTGTTCATGCAGTATATATTTATTGAATGGAAAGTGTGAGGAATTGGTCCACAAAGTGCCGGAATGGAGCGTCGCCTGGCAGTTCATACAGAGTATTCGCTCCATCCGATGCAGGAAAGCCGCAGACGCCTGATTTGAGAAGAAATAAACACGCGACTCAGCACGAATGAAAGGATCGTGAGCAGAATGAAGCGTATGAAACACTGGATCGCAGCGCTGACCGTCCTGTGCCTCCTGGCTGTGCCTCTGACCGCCCTGACGGAAACCCTGAAAAGGAACAGCAGCGGAAAAGCCGTGGCGGAGATTCAGCAGTGGCTGATCGATCTGGGCTATCTGAACGATGCCGCCGACGGAAAGTTCGGCAGGAAAACCGAGGCCGCGGTAAAGGCTTTCCAGAAGACCATCGGCGTCAAGCAGAACGGGAGGCTGACGGACAGCCAGCGGGAACAGCTGATGTTCCTCTATTACGATGTCACCGGCGCCATGGAAGGCGACGGCCTCGATCCCGAGGAGCTGAAGGAAATGTACCCCGACGGCTGCAGCCGCACCGGCGACGATGCGGGCCAGGTGGACTACTGCTGGCGCCACCAGGAGGCGGGGCACCTGATGGCGTTGATGCTGAAGCCCGGCCTGCCGGACAAGGCTGCAGCCCAGGTGGCAGCCCGCGCCGTTGATCTCTGGCTCAAAAACATCTATGCCCTCTATGACGAATGGGGCGAAACGAGCGATGTCGCCTTTGACCAGCTGGATCTCTTCGAAGAGGCCTGGGCTGAGGTGGAGACAGATCTGAACAGCGCCTACGGCCCGGGCTCTGCCGCGGCGCTGAAGGAGATGGCCTCCTGGCTGGAGGGTTGCTGCACGGACCGCTGTTTCGATCTTCACACCGCAGAACCGAACAGATAAAAAACGCAATGACAGGTTTCATCTAATTTCTGCCCGCCCGGAATTTACGTACGGAGCTGACAGCCGGATTCGCGCGGCTGAGGACGTCCTGAAGGCTGCCATGAGACTGGATCGCGCGGACGCGGAAATCAAAGCCGCCCAGCGCGC
>CADBTC010000059.1 GCA_902797445.1 uncultured Eubacteriales bacterium
AACAGGGGACCTTTGATGATCTCATGGCGCAGAAGGGTTACTTCTATTCGCTGTTCACTGTCTCCCAGCGTTGATCATGATCCGTATTTAATGACCCGCAAGCCGATTTCCTCACCAGTGTTCGGTGCAGGAACAACGCCACGGGGAACGACACTTCGACTGCCGTTCTTCCCTGAGATCAGAATCTGGTTGAGCCGGGCAGCGGCCGGGAATCGATGCATCCCATCCAGAACGGGAGCGGCTATACCAGGGAAGAGAGAATGGACGTACCGATGGTGCCTTCAGGCATCCTGACGCCGAAGTTTTCCGCGACGGTGGCCCCGATGACGGCGAAGGTATCGGTCTCCGGCAGGGGACCGGCGCCCTTCATGGAGGGGGAGTAGGCCAGGAAGGGGACCTTTTCCCGGGTATGATCGGTGCCCGTATAGGTGGGATCGTTCCCGTGGTCGGCGGTCAGGATCACCAGGTCGTCCGGACGGAGCACCGCTTCCAGCTGCCCCAGCTTCACGTCGAAGCGCTCCAGCTCGCCGGCGTATCCGTTGACATTCCGCCGATGTCCCCAGAGGGCGTCGAAATCCACCAGGTTCACGAAGCACAGGCCGTCAAAATTCCCGGTGGCGATGTCGATGGTCTGCTCCATGCCGTGGACGGAGCTCTGGGATTTGAAAGCCTCGGTGATGCCCTCGCCCACGAAAATATCATTGATCTTTCCGACGGAGATTACGTCCCGCCCCGCGTCCTTCAGGGCGTTGAGCACGGTCCGCCCGAAGGGCTTGACCGCGTAATCGTGCCGGTTCGGCGTGCGGACGAATTCGCCCTTCTTCTTTCCGACATAGGGGCGGGCGATGACCCGGCCCACCTTCCAGTCGTCCCGCATGGTCAGCTCCCGGGCGATCTCGCAGCAGCGATAGAGCTCCTGCAGGCCGAAGGTTTCCTCGTTGCCGCAGATCTGCAGCACGGAATCGGCGGAGGTATAGACGATCATGTGCCCGGTGGCGATTTCCTCTTCGCCTAGCTCGTCGAGGATCTCGGTCCCGCTGGCGGCCTTGTTCCCGATGACCTTATGCCCGGTCCGCTTTTCCAGCTCGTCCAGCAGTTCCTTCGGGAACCCGGTTTCGGTAAAGGTGATGAAGGGCTTGGTGGTATGCAGGCCCATCATCTCCCAGTGCCCGGTCATGGTATCCTTGCCGGCGCTGCGCTCGTTCAGCTTCGCATAGTAGGCCAGCGGCTTTTCCACGGGGAGAATTCCCTTCAGGGGATGCAGATTCGCCATGCCCCAGCGGCGAAGGTTCGGGATCACCAGATGATCCGCCTTTTCGGCGATATGGCCCAGGGTATCCACGCCGTGATCCCCGAAGGCATCGGAGTCCGCCATGGGCCCCACGCCCAGGGAATCCAGCACAATCACAAAAACCCGACGGTAAACAGACATCAGTCAGCTCAGCTCCTTGCGTTTTCGATAGAGCAAGTATACCCTTCCCGGCGGAAGATTGTCAACAGGCTGGCAGGACGGTTGATCTGATCAGCGTATACTGGAAACGAAATCCGGAACAGAATGAATACAGCATGTCGTTTGTGTTTTCCCAGTTGGCGGCATATAATAGACACAGGAAGAAACCAGGGGAGGGCAAACGCAATGGGAAACAAACTGTTTTTTGCTTCCGATTACATGGAGGGGGCGCATCCGCTGATCCTTCAGCGGCTGATGGAAACGAATCTGCTGAAGACGGCCGGGTACGGGCTCGATGAATATTCAGCCTCCGCAAAAGAGAAAATCCGGCAGGCCTGCGGCACGCCGGACGCGGACATTTTCTTTCTCGCAGGCGGCACGCAGACCAACGCCACGGTGATCGACGCGCTGCTTCGCTCCTATCAGGGCGTCATTGCTGCGGATACCGGGCACATCAGCGGGCATGAGGCCGGCGCCATCGAGTTCGGCGGCCACAAGGTGCTGACGATTCCGCATCATGACGGAAAGCTGTCCGCGGCGGATGTCAGGGCGTATATCGATCGATATTGGGCGGACGGAAACCATGAGCACATGGTGATGCCGGGGATGGTCTATCTTTCCCAGCCCACGGAATACGGCACGCTCTATTCCCTGGAGGAGCTGAGCGAAATCAGCGCCGTATGCCGGGAACGGAAGATTCCCCTGTACCTGGACGGGGCGAGGCTCGCCTACGCGCTGGCCTGTCCGGAGAACGATGTGACGCTTCCGGACCTGGGAAAGCTGTGCGATGTGTTCTACATCGGCGGGACCAAATGCGGCGCGCTGTTCGGGGAGGCCGTTGTCATCCCGCAGCACGATTACATTCCGCACTTTTTCTCCATCATCAAGCAGCATGGAGCGCTGCTGGCGAAGGGGCGGATCGCAGGCATCCAGTTTGAGACCCTGTTTACCGACGGGCTCTATTTCGAGATCGGCAAAACCGCCATGGAGGCCGCGGACCGCATCCGCAAGGCCCTGATCGAAAAAGGGTATACGCTCGCGATTCAGTCTCCCACCAATCAGATTTTCATCACCCTGGAGGACGAAGCTGCCGCGGCCCTGTCCGAAAAGGTGGAGATGAGCTTCTGGGAAAAGCCGGATGCGCATCATACGGTTTTCCGGATCGCGACCAGCTGGGCCACCGGCAGGGAAGAGGCAGATGCCCTGACCGCCCTGCTGTGACAGCTCAAATTTACGGCGGCGTCCATGCGGTGCCTGCAGGACACGGGCTCTGAAAACGCCGGTTTTTAGCGGCTGGCAAGCGCGTGAGCGCGCAGTCAGAGCCTGGAACCGCTGCGCCTGAACGAAAACGAAAGCGCCCGCGTCCGTGAATGCCGCTGTGAGCGTTCCGCGAACTGCCGGGAAACAGCATCGAATTTTGTCCGCGAACTCCTTGACAGAGGACGGAGATTGTGGTAGTATATCCCGTGTTGAGCGCTCGTAGCTCAGATGGATAGAGTGTCAGACTCCGACTCTGAAGGTCACAGGTTCGAATCCTGCCGGGCGTACCACCAACCGCAAGCCGAAGACGGCCTGCGGTTTTTTTCTTTGCCCGGAAGAGGCGTTCGTCTCCGGCGGCCTGCCGGAAAAAAGACGGAACAGAATCTGGCTGCGGATCACCTTCGTCTTGCAAAGCGGGGGGAAATCCTCTATAATCCATGAGAGGTGAAGGAGGGGCCGCGGATGTTTAACATCGGATTTGCGGAGCTGCTGCTGATCCTGGTCATCGCTTATGTCATCGTGGGGCCGAAGGACCTGCCCAAGGTGGCCCGGTGGCTGGGGCGCATGGTGCGCTATGCGAGACAGATGATCGGGGATCTGAAGGCGGAAGTCGGATGGGACGAGATGATGAACGAGACCCAGGACGTCCGCCGGGATATCGAAGGCGTAATGAAGGACGCGGATATCCGCAGGGATCTGACGGATGCGCAGAAGACCCTGCAGCAATCCCTCCGGGAAGCGGAAAAGGATACCATGAAAAAGCCCGCCGGAGGAAATTCGGCAGGGGCGGCCCCGGCGTCGGCGGGGCGGGAAGAGAAGCCGCGGGAAAGCGCGGACAGACCGCTTTCCTTTAAAGAATGGGAAAGCCGGAAGCGGAAAGAGCGGGCGGAGGCCCTGACGGAAAAGCGCGGCGCGGAGCAGACCGGGGATGCGGGCGGCGCCGAGCGCCCGGAACATGCGGAAGCGCGGGGAGATACAGGCGAAACAGCGCAGGCGGAGCGGCCGGAGCAGACCGAAAAAACGGAGCGGCCGGACCGTCCGGAAATTGCGGACAATAAGGAAAATGCAACTGATCAGCCCTGAAGACGGAACGGCTGAAAAAGTTACGGAAATAAGGGAAAACGGAGGAGAAAAGAAATGAGACTGGGAACAACGGAAATCGTCCTGATTCTGATCCTGGCACTGGTGCTGTTCGGCGGCGGAAAGCTGGCGGGCGTGGGCAAGGCGCTGGGGAAGAGCATCAAGGATTTCAAGAACGAGGTGAAGGAGGAAGGCCCCGCGGATCAGGCCAAGGGTGAAAAGAAGGATTCCTCCGACGGCCAGGCGCAGGCATGAGTGAAACCGATAATCCCGCAAAGCGGGCCGAAGGATCGCGCGGCCTGAAGGGAGCGGAAAACCGGGATCCGCAGGCGGACGAAACGCCCCAGGAAAAGCGGGCGACGCTGCTGAGCCACCTGATGGCACTGCGCAAGGTGCTGATCATCTGCGCCGCGTCGGTGGTGATCGCGTTCTTTGCCGTCTTCAGCTTCTGGATCGATCCCCTGATGAACTGGATCATCGCGCCTATCGCGGCGCGGGGCATTGAGATCATCTATACGGCCATGTCCGAGGCGATGGTGACCAAATTCAAGGTGGCCCTGATCGCGGGCGTGATTCTGGCCAGCCCCGTGATCATCTGGCAGGTCTGGAGCTTTATCAAGCCGGGGCTGTATCCGAAGGAGCAGAAGCATTTCCGGATCCTTTTCGCCGCGGCGCTGCTGCTGTTCCTGGCGGGGGTCAGCTTCTGCTATTTCGCGGTCTACACCCTGGCGGTGGATTTCTTCCTCGTGCAGGGGGACGGGCTGGCCAGGCCCATGCTGAGCATCGACAAATACGTCAGCTTCCTGTTCGGTTTCATCGTCCCCTTCGGGATTGCCTTCCAGCTGCCGGTGGTCCTGTATCTGACCACCCGGATGGGCTGGACGAACGCGAGGATGCTCTC
>CADBTC010000060.1 GCA_902797445.1 uncultured Eubacteriales bacterium
GGCATCGTTGTGGACGTTGACTATGCCTGCTCTGACAATAACCCGTTTCCTGCTGCAGTGAACCAGGCTTATGCGGTCACGTCCTGGGCCATTGAGCAGTCTGAAAGCTGGGGAGCTGATCCGAAAAAAGTGACGATTGGCGGACATAGCGCGGGGGGGAATCTGGCGGTAGTTACCGCAATGAAGAATTTGCGGACAGGAGATTTCTCCCTTCAGGGAGTGGTCCTTGACTACGCCGCAAATGATAATTACTTTGTGCTGAACGGAGAAGAGAATATCAGGAGCCGCGCTTTCTCGTTGCTGTATGCGGACGGGGACGAGGAACTGCTGAAGGATCCCATGGTTTCACCGGTCTTTGCTGAGCCGGAACAGTTGAAAGGATTCCCCCCAACGCTGATCATTGAGGCGGGAAAATGCCCATTTGTGGAAACAAACCGCAAGTTTGGAAGCATGCTGGAATCTGTGGGCACTCAGGTGAAGAGGGTCAGCTTTCCTGAAAGCCGCCATGGGTTCACCGTGCGAATGCTGGACGACTGGTGGAAGGCTCAGGAAACGATTATCGATGAGATCAACAAAATGACGCCCTGAAAGACATTATCGGAAGAGGAAGAAAAAATGATCGCAAACCCAGTGCCCAGGGATTCTGATATTCCGGTGAATCCTTTGATTGAGCAGAATTGTCCCTGTACGCGGAGCTGTCCCCGGCATGGAAACTGCTTTGAATGTGTCGCGAATCACCGCGATGTGGTGACATCAACGCCGCCGGCCTGCTTGCGGCACAATCAGACGGGAGCTGCCCAATAAGCGGAATGGGAGAAGACGAATGAAGGAAACGATTGAGCATCTGAGAGAGATACAGAAAAAGCTGAAGACAATCGGTCTGATCTATTTTGCAGTACTGATTCTCGGAGTGGGGCTGACCATTTTTCGGCAGCAAATACCTGGTGCTGTTATTACAGGGGCTGCTTTGCTTTTCTACTTTTTCTGGCTCCGAAAGCAATATCGCGGATACAGTGACGAGGTGGCTAAAGCGAGTATCCTGAATGGACTGATTTCGGGACTGAAAAACCCTGCTTATCTGGGTCAGGAAGGATTAACGGGGAAAGAACTGAAAGAAATGGCGATTTTTCCGGTTCATCTGAACAATCATCCACTGCTGCTCCGTCAGGGGTTTGAAGGCGAAAAAGAAGGGATGGTCATACGGGGATGGGAATCGACTTCCCATTATGCCAGGAGTCCGAAACGGACTGATTTTGCTTTTTTGAGCGGTGCCCTGATGACTGTTTCCTTTGATCAGCCATTGGCTGAACATCCGGACTGGGTCGCGATTAAAAGGGATCTGCTGGCATCGGGTGTGTTGGAAGCTTTCTTCAGGGAAGAAGGTTATCACGAAATTCAAACGGAAAACAATCAATTTGATCAGCGTTTTGCTGTGGGGGTCAAGGATGAGGGCGTTTATCCTGAGAGGATGATCCCCCGGATTGCCGGGATAACCGCCAGGCTGGAGAACATCTCGGCCATTCGCTGTTCATCAGAATGGGCAGCGGTGTACATGGACCGCTGCTTCTATACGGTGGACGTGAAGGCGGGAGACCTTCCAACAGAAGAACAGCTGAAGAAAAACCTTCTTCCCGAAAGGGATGACCTCTGGGAGCTGTTTGCCTTTATGCGGAAAAACCCTTCAGGAGTGACGATGCCGGATGAAGGAAAAACAGAACCGATGGAGAATGCATGAAGTACCGGGAAGAGTTCCTCGGATGCGATTACTTTAGTCTGTGATTTCAAAAAAAACACGACCCGACCATTTCGGCCGGGTCGTGTTTTCATGGTGTGCCGGGCATGGCACAATTCTTGCGGGTGAAAGTCCCGCCACGTGTATTTACCGCCAAGTGTAGCGAACCGCAAGCTGCTGCCAGTAATGGCAGGAGGGGAGGAAGCGGAATAGCAAAGCCGACGAGCTTACGAACAGAAATCGGATATGAGGCTAAACGGTGGGCAAGGCTGTATTATACAGATCGTGAATGATGATGTATAATTCCGTCTATAAAATCAAGCTCCGGCTGGGAAAAGAAAGAGTTTTTCCTGAACAGAATGGTTTGATGGATCATGACCTCCGGTTGGACCGAGAAGCTCATCAGATGTGGATGATCCTTTAGTAAACTGCCCGGAACAAATCCCAGTCCGACTTTCCCCTCTATAAAATGTAGAACCATATTCATCTGGCTGCATTCCATGATGATATGCGGTCGGATTTTTGACTCATGAAAGATATCGCTGATTTTTTCATTCAGAAAGGATTTTCGATTCATTATGATAAAGGATTCAGATTCAAACAGTTTCAGGTCGACCAAATCTCCGCTTTTTAATCCATACTGACTGATCAGGAAATGGTCTTCGGGAACAGCCAGCAAGAGGGGCTGAGGGTCTAAAACTTCCCTGAAGGTGATCAATGGATTATCGGGGATTTCTCCGAAGAATGCAATGTCGATTGTACCATTCAGAAGGGCCTCTTCGAGAATGCGCATATTTCCTTCCAGCAAATTGACTCTGATCAGCGGGTATTGCTGATGGTAATCAGGAAACATGCTGGCAAAGGCGGCCTGTCCTCCGCCAACTGTAATGCCGATGGACAAACGCTGTTGCGTTGCGTCAGAAAGTGCCAGCAATGAGTGATCCATTTCTTTGCAGGAAGCCAGGACTTTTCGGGCGTTTTCCAGGAAGATTTCACCGGCGTAGGTTGGGATCAGCCTGTTGGAAATACGATTAAACAGCGGAAAGCCGAGAGCCTTCTCTGTGTTTAACAGAGAATAATTCAGAGCGGAACGAGTGATATAGAGTTTTTCCGCTGCTTTGGTGATGCTTTTTTCGTCAGCGATCGTAGTGATATATGACAGTTGTCGAAAATCCATTCTTGCATCCTCCTCTGAGATGTGAATTTTACTGCACAGTTTTTGCAAATATTATGAACTTTACTTGCTGATTATAATGGACTATACTCAATTTGGCAAGAGACGATGGGTTATTTGACAAAGAGAAGGGGAAAAAATGAAGTTTATGACTGACTATCGGGATCCGATCAAGATCCAGCGGGCTGAGTACTACAAACTGTCTCCATTGCCTTTACCTGTTCCCTTTAAGGATGCAACCGGACAGGTGCGGTATAACAGCCTCTTCGGAGACTGGGTCAGACTATATGATGCGGATGGCGTATGCGGCGAAGGCCCGTGTACATCCCTGGTATGGGAATACTTTGTACCCATTCTGCTGAAGTCTGAACCCATGACGCTGAACGAGCTCAGGACGAAGCTGTACTGGAATATCCGTAATTTTGGTTATCAGAGCTTTCATGTACGTGAGCTCGGTGCGCTGGATATGATCCTGTTGGATCTGCTTTCCCGAAGGAACGATCAGCCGCTCCACCGTTTTCTCGGAGCCCGGAAGGACTTTGCGAGCGTCTACAAGGGCGGCGGATCTGTATTGCTGAGTGATGAAGATCTTGTGAAGGATATTCTCCGTTTCAAGGCGGAAGGCTATCATCAAACGAAGATCAAGGTCGGCGGAACAGACGACTGGGGTCGTGATATTGAACGCGTCGAAAAAATTCGGAAAGCGGTTGGGGATGACTTTGGCATCGCTGTCGATGCTAACCAGAAATGGGATGTGGATACCGCTTTCAATTTCATGAAAGAGGTTAAGCAGCTTGGCGTCTCCTGGATGGAGGAACCGATTCATGCTTATGATATGGATGGCCTTCGGGAACTGACGGATCGGGTGGCGGATGCAGGCATCGACCTGGATGTGGCCATGGGCGAGTCCGTTCGCAGCTATTATGAGCATGTGCAGTACTCGGATCACGGCGTCCGGCATATCCAGCCGGCAAATGCGGCGCTTTGGTGCATTGATGAATATATGAAGTGCAAACAGCTGGCCGACGAACGGGGGCTGATGCTTTCTTCCGGGGGAATCACGTTCATCAATGTTGTTCTGGGAGCATTGTATGACGAGCATCAGTTGATTGAGTATCATCAGCCGATTATGGAAGTGATTGTGCCCTATCTCAGCCTGACGTGCAGGATAGATGATGGGAGATTCTATTTGCCGGATGTGCCCGGAACCCCGATGCGGATGAATTTTGAAAAACTGCAGTCTGACGGGCTGCTGCAGAGCATTCAATATAAGAACCGGTAATATGCTTTCTGCCTGAATCAGCAAGCGCTGAACAGCTGGAAAATTAATTGATGAATACAGGGAATCCGGTACATAACCGGAGGACTGTAATAAAAAAGGAGGGTTCCACAATGAAGAAAACCAAGAGGTTCCTGGTGTCCCTGCTTCTGCTTGCCATGGCTATGATGATGACGGTTGCCTGTGCGGAAGCGAAAATGCCCAAGAAGATTGAAATCCAGGTTCCCGCAAAAGCTGGTGGCGGTACGGACGTGATGGCCCGCGCCCTGACCCAGGAAATCGGGGCGCAGAGCGGTACCAAGTTTACCGTTGTGAACAATACGGACGGTGCCGGTGTTGTTGCCTGTGAAACCGTTCGGAACGCGAAAGCGGACGGCTCGAAACTGCTGGCCTTCCATACGACGATGCTGATTAAGAGCGCGACTGGCGTGTATGACAAGAAAGCGACCGAAGATTTCAAAGTCATCGCTGTTGGCGTGCCGAACGAGAAAGTTACCTATTTCCTGCTGACCAATTCTAATTCTGGCCTGGATTCTATGGAAAAGTTTGTGGAATATGCCAAAGCGAATGAGACGAAGATGGGTATTGAGACCGGCGGCCAGGCGCATATTCTGAGCGGCCTGATGGCGGAGAAGGCTGGACTGAATCTGCGGTATGTCGAATCTGGAAGCGCGACCGAACAGCTGACTGCTCTGGTCGGTGGAACGGTGGATGCTGTGTTTGTCAACGGGAATCAGGCCAAGCAGTATATTGAAGCTGGTAAGGTGTTCTGCATCGCGGCAGTGGGCGATGGTAATCCTGCTACTCGCAGCTCCATTCTTCCGGATGTGCCGAATATGCAGGAGCTGGGATATGACATCAGCTGGAACCTGTACAATTTCATCCTGGGACCTGCCAGCATGGATGATGAACTGGCGAAGCTGATCTGGAATTATTACGCGGAAGCCGCGAAGTCGGACGCCGTGAATGAGATCCTGGTTCCGGCCGGTATGGATATGGAAATGCTCCCTTATGAAGAAGGGCTTGCCGCACTGAAGGAAATGGAAGAAACCCTGGATCCGGTCATTGAGGCACTCGGCCTGAAGCAGTGAGTTAAACGCTGTTTCCTCCGGTGGGCATGAATGATCATACCATCAAGGCAGATATGAAAGTATTGCTTTCATATCTGCCTTATCAATCTGTCGGCACGAATCGAGAAGTGTGTCAGGAAAGAGGATTATGATGAAAGCGAATCGAGATCAGATAACAGGCGTGCTTATATTTGCGCTTGGCATCTTTGTGTTTTTCTCGATCCAGGGATATAAGGTTCCCTTTACCGCTGCTTATCCTGGTCCGATGGCGTTACCGGGGCTTGCAGGAATCGGCTTTCTGATCTGCGGCGCCGGAATCTTTATCCAGGGTTGCAAAAAGAAAGGCGAGAAGGCTTTTTTGAGCCTGAATGGATGGAAACGGTTGGGAATTTCTATTGCCATGCTGGCTCTTTATGTTCTGGGCCTGACTTATATTGGCTTCTGGCCTTCCACGGTGCTCTGCCTCTATGCTTTCTGTACCTATTATGCACAGGGATACAAGACAAAGATCTGGCAGCGGATTCTCTTTTCCGTTGTCTTCACTGTTGTTGTATTCCTGGTTTATGAGGTGCTGTTTGGCTATAGCTTGCCGGTTGGCGCGTTTTTTGAGTAGGAGGCAGCCATGATAGAGTATTTACCGTATATTTTTTCTGAACTATTCACTCCAACCGGTTTGCTCCTGCTCTGGGCCGGGAATATTGTCGGCATGATATTTGGAGCGATCCCCGGGCTGAATGGTACAATGGCAATGATGCTTTTCATGCCCATGACCTATGCCATGGATACTGGGCCTGCCGTAATCTTTCTGATGTCTCTGTGGATTGGCGGGTGCTCCGGCGGGTTTATTGGGTCAGTACTTCTGGGTATCCCAGGGTCTCCCGCGTCAGTTGCGACCTGCTTTGATGGCCATCCGATGGCCAAATCCGGGAAAGCCGGCAAAGCACTTGCCATCGGTATGTGTGCCTCATTCCTGGGCACATTTGTCAGCGCGATCGTTGGTGGATTCTGTGCACAGGCGGTTGCGGACATTGCCTTCGCCATTGGCCCCTGGGAATACTTTGGGCTGTGCTTCTGTGCCATTACCATGGTGCTCGCCATTTCAAAGGGGAATATGCTAAAGGGCCTGACCAGCGCCTGTATCGGGCTGCTGTTGGGATCTGTAGGATATTCGCCTATTGACGCTCAGGCACGGTTTACTTTTAATAACATGTATCTTGCGGGCGGGCTGGGAATGACCGTAGTGCTGATCGGTGTTTTCGGTGTCAGCATCATGGTGATCGCTCACGCGAAGACCTTTGATCCGCTGCCGGAAGTGGATACCAAGATGATTAGAGGGATCGGAATTTCGATCAAAGAGATCATTCCTCATACTTGGACGATTATTCGTTCCTTTGTCATGGGCCTTGTGATCGGTTTCCTCCCCGGTATGGGTTCCGGCCTGTCAAACCTGGTTGCTTATTCTTCGGCGAAGAACGCGTCCAAGCATCCGGAAACTTTTGGCAAGGGTGACCCGGATGGTATCTGGGCGCCTGAAGTTGCCAACAATGCTTCGATTGGCGGCGCCATGATCCCCATGGCGGCGCTGGGTATTCCGGGTGATACGTCGACAGCTCTGCTGATTGGCGCCCTGACTATTCAGGGGCTGGAGATGGGCCCCATGGTATTCCGGAATTCCGGCAATATCGTATATATGATGTTTGCGATAGTGGCGGTATGCGCGATTGTGTGTTTCTTCCTGCAGGCAATTGGAATGCGCGTATTTCCGCAGATCCTGAAAGTGCCTTATCATTACCTGTATCCTGCGCTTCTGGTGATCTCGCTGCTGAGCGCGTATGTAGATTCTTCCAGCCTGTACAAGTGCGGTATGATGCTGGTGTTTGCAGTGGTTGGCGTTTTGATGGCTGCCGGAGGGCTGCCGCAGTCGCCGCTGATTCTGGCTTTCATTCTGGGGCCAACCCTGGAAAGCAATATGTTGAAAGCGTTCCAGAATACGGGTACGGTAACCACTTTCTTTACCCGCCCTCTGTCATGCGTACTGGTGGTGATCGCGATCGGGTGCATTTTCTCTCCGATTATCAAATACCTGTTTGCTAAATTAAAGGAGAAGAAAGCATAAAGCACCGTATTCATTGGGGCCGGGGTGACCGGGAAAGGGCATTTCGGCCCCCTCTTTTTAATACGATTTGAATTGCGCCAGGATGGAGGTGAGCCATTTGATTTCGAATCCTGCGCCCAGAGACCCGGCGGTTCCGGTGAATCCGATGATGGAACAGAACTGTCCCTGCACGAGGAACTGCCCGCGGCACGGAAACTGCTTTGAATGTGTCGCCAATCACAGGGATGTGGTGACTTCGACGCCTCCGGCCTGCCTGAGACGCGGTCAGGCGGAAAAGAAGACAGAATAAGAGATGACCCCGGAAGAAAACTGCACGGAATCAGAA
>CADBTC010000061.1 GCA_902797445.1 uncultured Eubacteriales bacterium
CCCCGAGGAGCTGAACGCCCGGTATATTCTGCCCCTGGCCTTTGACAAGCGCATCGGCCCGGCGGTGGCCGCGGCTGTGGCCCAGGCTGCCCGGGACAGCGGCGTGGCCCGGCTTTGAAAATCAGAACCCCGGGGCGGCAGGACGTCCGACCCCATAGAATAAATGAACGAGGAGATGCTTCCCATGATCTACTATGTCAACGCATCCGCTTATAGGGACGGGGACGGCAGCGCGGCGCGCCCCTTCCGCCATGTGAACGACGCGGCGAAGATCGCCCGGCCCGGGGACGAGATCGTGGTCGCGCCGGGGATCTACCGGGAGGCGGTGCATCCCGTCCGGGCCGGTCGGGAGGACGCGCGGATTACCTTCCGCAGCGAAAAGATCCGGGGCGCCCGGATCACCGGGGCGGAGGAGCTGAAGTGCTGGAAGCCCTATCAGGGGGATACCTGGACCGCTCGGGTGCATAACAGCCTGTTCGGGAACTGGAATCCCTATAAGGAGATGGTCTGCGGGGACTGGTATTTCGCCCCCACGGTCCGGCATACGGGCGCCGTATTCATCAACGACCGGATGATGTACGAAACAACCAGCCTGCAGGACTGCCTGGACGGGAAGGCGGATCCCTGCGCCTGGGACCGGGAGGCGTCCACCTGGACCTGGTATACGGAGCAGGATGGGGAGGAGACCGTCCTCTACGCCAACTTCCACGGCCTGAATCCCAACGAGGAAAATACGGAAATCTCCGTCCGGCGGAACGTGTTCATGCCCGAGGAAAACGGCATCGATTACATTACGGTCAGCGGCTTCGTGCTGGACAAGGCGGCGACCACCTGGGCCCCGCCGGCGGCCTATCAGGACGGGCTGATCGGGCCCCACTGGAGTAAGGGCTGGATCATCGAGGACTGCGAGGTCTTCGGCAGCAAGTGCTGCGGCATCTCCCTGGGGAAATACCGGGATCCGGAAAACGACATGTATTTCTATACGAAGCATGTCAAGTCTCCCACCCAGATGGAGCGGGACGCGGTGTGCCGCGGGCAGTATCACGGATGGCTCAAGGAGAAAATCGGGCATCACATCATCCGACGGTGCGAGGTGCACCACTGCGAGCAGACCGGCATCGTGGGCCGGATGGGGGCGGTTTTCTCCACGATTGAGGACTGCCATATCCACCATATCTGCAATTCCTCCCAGCTGGGCGGCGCGGAGACGGCGGGCATCAAGCTGCACGCGGCCATCGACGTGACGATCCGGCGGAACCACATCCATCACTGCATCCAGGGGGTCTGGCTGGACTGGGAAGCCCAGGGCGCCCGGGTCACCCGGAACCTGTTCCATGACAACATGCGGCCGGAGGGAACCCAGCAGGCCCAGGGGGCCATGTTCTCCACGGACGTGTTCATCGAGGTGGGCCACGGGCCGACCCTGATCGACAACAACGTGATGCTCTCCAAGGTCAGCATCACCATCCCCAGCGAGGGCATCGCCGCGGTGCATAACCTGATGCTGGGCGGGTTCTCCCTCATCAACTCCGGCGTGGACAGCATCGTCAACGGTCAGCGGGAGCCCCGGTACACCCCCTATCACATCCGGCACCGGACGGAGGTGGCGGGCTTCATGACCATCCTGCACGGGGACGATCGGGTGTATAACAACATCATCGTCCAGCATTACCCGATCGAGCATCCGGAATGGACCCCGGAAGCCCATGAGCACGAGCGGGCCGGCACCGCGCCCTTCGACATCTTCCCCAGCTATGAGGAGTGGATCAGCCACTTCATGATGGGACAGGAGCCGGATATGCACGCGCTGGGAACCTATCACTTCGGCCATCTGCCGGCCTGGGTCGGCGGAAACGCCTATCTGAACGGCGCCACGGTGAGCAGGCACGAGCACAGCGGCTGTCAGCCGGAGGGCCGGGCGGAGATCGCCCTGGAGGAGAAGGACGGCCGCATGGTGCTGAAAACCAATATCTATGATTTGATCAGGGACTTCCGCGCCGGGATCATCACCACGGAGACCCTGGGCAAGGCCTTCCAGCCGGAGCAGGCTTTCGAGCATCCGGACGGCACGCCCATCACCTTCGACAGCGACTATTTCGGCGCCCACAGGGGGCCGGAAGCCCTGCCCGGACCCTTCGCCGAGGGGGCCGCGGAAATCACCGTATGGTAATTGCCGGAAGATAAACACGGAACGGGAATCATCGGAATCCTTATGATTCAGAAAAAGAGGATCATCATGAACAAGAAAGAGATCAAAGCGCTGCGGCGCCCGTTCCTCAAAGAGCTGTTTCG
>CADBTC010000062.1 GCA_902797445.1 uncultured Eubacteriales bacterium
CCGTTGATCAGCACCATCATCACCGCGCCGACGGCCACCAGCGTGGAGCCGACCGCCAGGTCAATGCCCCCGGAGATAATGACGAAGGCCATTCCCAGCGCCACGATGCCCACCGGGGCGTTGTTGCGCAGGATGCTGATCCAGTTCTTCCCCCAGCTGGCGAACCAGTCCCCGAAGGTGGGGAAGTCAAAGCCCAGCGCGACGGTCTGGACGATGATCATGATCACCAGCACGGCGCCGGTGGAATACAGCGGGTTTTCCTGCCATTTGGCGGCCAGCCGGCGGACAAAACCCGCGGCCTGCCCGCGAGGGGCTTCCTGCATCTTGTTTTTGACGGACATGGTGTTCTTCCTCCCTTGTCAGCCGCCTGTGGCCAGCCGCATGATATTCGCTTCGTTCATCGTCTCTCCCCGGACCTCCGCGCGGATGTCCCCGTGGTACATGACCAGTGCCCGCCCGCATACGCGGATGATTTCCTGCGCCTCGTTGCTCAGCACCACCACGGCCACCCCGCGTTTCGCCAGGCGCAGGATGATATCGTAGATCTCCTCCTTCGCGCCCACGTCCACGCCCTGGGTGGGGTTGTCCAGGATCAGCAGCTTCGGATCCGTCATCAGCCATTTGGCCAGCACGACCTTCTGCTGATTGCCGCCCGACAGGCTCCCGATCATATCCGACGGGCTGCCCATCTTGATCTGCAGCTCCCGCCTCTGCCGGTCGAAGTCCGCTGCCTGCTTTTTCCGGTCGATCAGCCCGAAGCGAGCCAGCCGGTCCAGCATGACGATGGTCCCGTTGTCCAGGATGTCCATATCCTTGATGATCCCGTTCTCCTTGCGGTTCCGGGGCAGATACGCCACCCCCAGCTTCAGCGCCTGGGGCGCGGACTTCATCCGGACGGGCTTTCCCTCAATAAAGATCCCTCCCTGGTATTTGCCGCCGTCCCCGAACACGGTGCGGAACAGCTCGCTCCGCCCGTCGCCCAGCAGCCCCGTGACGCCCAGCACCTCCCCGGCCCGGACGCTCAGGCTGATGTTCCGGTAGTGCGGTTCCTGGGTCAGGTTCTCCAGCCGCAGCACCTCCGGCCCGACCTCCGCGCCCTGCTCCAGGCTCTCGGTGCGGACCTCGTGGCCCACCATGTCCCGGGAAATCCGGGGAATGCTGGTGTCCTTCACCTGCCCGCCGCTCACGACGACGCCGTCCCGCAGCACCACGTACGTGTCGCAGATCTCCATGACCTCCCGCAGCTTGTGGGAGATAAACACGACGCCCACGTTCTGTTTTTTCAGCGTCCGCAGCATATCGAAAACGCGCTCGATCTCCGGATCGGTCAGCGATGTGGTCGGCTCGTCCATGATGATAATGGAGGCCTTCATCAGCAGCGCGCGCGCAATTTCCACGATCTGTTTGTAGCTGGCGTCCAGGGAGGACACCATCGCCATGGGGTCCAGGCTGATGTCCAGATTCCGGAACAGCTCCCCGGTCTGCCGCAGCTCCTCCTTGTGGTTGATGAAGCCGCCGGCCTTTTTGATCTCCCGGCCGATGAACATGTTTTCGTATACCGGCAGGTCGTTAATCAGGTTCAGCTCCTGATGGATAAAGGCGATGCCCGCCTTCAGCGACTGGGCGGGGGAATGAAAGGCGACGGTCTCCCCGTCCAGCTCGATCTGGCCCCGGTCCGGCTGCAGCACGCCGCCCAGGATGTTCATCAGCGTGGATTTCCCCGCCCCGTTTTCCCCCAGCAGGGCGCAGATTTCCCCGCCCTGGACGCTGAAATCCACCTGCCGGAGCACGTCGTTGGCCCCGAAGGATTTGACGATCCCCTTCATGCGTACGTTCATGGCTTCACATCCTTCAGTTTTTCATGCGTATCCTCGTCCAAACCGCCCGGAGCGGTCTGCCCGCCCCGAAGGCGCGCCGAAGATGCGATGGCACGGGCTTCCGCGCCTCTGCCCGGAAGCCGCCGGCGCGGCGGGCGCATGCGCATCTCTTCCGCCCGCGCGCAGGAGTCCTGATTCAAACGAAGGCCGTGGTGTTGAGCCACGGCCTTCGCTTGTTCATCCCGATTTCGCTTCAAAGCACGCCCCGCTTCAGGCGGGGATGTTTTTGATACAGGCCGCAGGCCGCGCGAAACCGCTCGATCGTTGACCAGTTACATTAATAGATGGTGTTGCTGGGATCCAGATACTGCTCCACGTTGGAGGCATCCACGATCTGGGAGGGGATCACGGTCACGGCTTCGACTTCCTCGCCGGCCAGCTTGGCCAGGGCGACGTCGAAGCAGTCACGGATCATCAGGGGGCTGTACAGGCTGGAGCTGACGGCGATGTCCTTGTTCTCGGCGATCAGCTGGAAGTATTCCTGGCATCCGCCGCCGCCGGTGATGGCCTTGATGTCGGTCCGGCCGGCATCCGCGATGGCCTGCAGCACGCCGATGGAGGTTTCATCGTCCAGGCTGTACACGGCGTCGATCTGGGGATTGGCGGCCAGGATGTCCGCGAAGTCCTTCAGACCGTCTTCACGGGTGAACTTGGTGGCGTATTCGATGACGTTCAGGTTGGGCGCGATTTCCTTGATGGTCTCGTTGAAGCCGGCCATCCGCAGCTCGGAAACGGAGCCGCTGGTGGGAACGGGCAGCGCCACGACGGTGGCTTCAGGGCCGACCTTGTCGACGATGAACTTGGCGCCGGCCACGCCCATGGACTTGTTGTCGCCGGTGACCTTCAGGATGCCCTCGGCGTCGATGTCCATGTCAAACGCGACCACGACCAGGCCCTTGTCGATGGCTTCCTGCACGGGCACTTCCATGCCGGTCCACTGCGGAGCGATGACCAGAACCTGCGCGCCCCAGTTGATCGCTTCGTCGATCTGGGCGGTCATTTCTTCGGCGTTGCTGGAGGTGGTCAGCTTGTACTCGATCTTGCCGGCGGCTTCCAGTTCCTTGGCATAGGCTTCCGCCTGATAGGTGATGCCGCTGACCCAGCCGTGGGTCATCACGGGCACGAGCACGCCGACCTTGACGGGCGCGGCTTCAGCGAACGCGGGTACGATTGCGGCGCAAAGCATCATGGCCAGAAGCAGAGCGAGAACCTTTTTCATCATGAGTTCCTCCTTTTTTTCTTGCGGAAAGCCCCTGCCCCATCCCCCGTTTTTCCGTTTTGGGGTAAATCCCGAAAATCCTGTCGGAAATGGGCGCATTGCTTTCTCTTTTTTATATATTGTAATACAAGAGCAGGCCCCTGTCAATGACCCTCTGAAAGTTTACCTGCATTGAGTCCCGCCCCGCCGTCCCCCAGGCGTCTGCGCGCCGGTTGAAATGGCTGCGCAGGAGCCGGCCGCGAACGGACCGGACATTCTTGACTTGCTTTATCCCCTGTATTATAATTTTTCCATTCCTTATACCGATGAAACAGGATACCCATTATCCCTCATTTTGCCGCAGAAAGGATGTATCTATCATGAAATTCGGCTTCATTACCTCGATCCTGGACGGATGGAATTTCGATGAAATGATGAACGTTGCCTCCGA
>CADBTC010000063.1 GCA_902797445.1 uncultured Eubacteriales bacterium
GCGCCCGCTTCCCTGCTGAAGGTGTTCTCTTCGTCCTTCGGCTTCTCCGCGCTCTGCATCATCGCGATCAGCTCTTTCGCCCGATTTTCGGAAACATGCCCGCATTCCATGGCCGCCAGCGTTCCGGCTGCCAGACCTACAATCCCTGCCGCTTCCTTCAGCTTCAACCCCGCGGCTTTCCGGGCTTCCCGAAGCTGCAGGCCCGCGGACTTCCCGTCCTTGTCAGCCCGCATCATCCGGATCGTTTCGTCCGCCTTGCTGTCCTTGATGTATCCGCTCTCCATCTGGGCGATCCGGCTGACAGACAGGCCCAGCCTTTCGGCAACTTCCTCCCGGGTGAGCCCCGCCTCCTTCCGGGCGTTCTTCATCCGCAGGCCCGCCTCCCGGTTCGGCGCGGTCCGGGCCGGCGTATTCGCGGCTTCGCCCCGGCTCGCGCCCTTCTTCCGGTGCTTCTCCGGCTGTGCAGCCTTGAAGACGCACTCCCCCTTTTTCCGCCCGTCGCCGTACATAAGCCATTTCCGGTTCATGCCGATCGTCCGCTCGATCTTGATCCCCAGGGCCCGTGTAATCTTTCCGCTCTTCTCCAGGGTGTCCAGCTGATCCGCCGTCATCCCCAGGGCTTTCGCCATCTGCTCCGCTGTCAGGCCGTTTTCGGCCCGCCATTCCGCGGCCCGGTCCGCCAGCTCGTTCTGCACGTAGCTTTCCAGAAAAGGGTCCGCGTCCGGATCGCTGATGATCGCGGGATTAATCGGAAAAGCAGCAATAAAAGGCTGCAACAGCCAGGTGGACCCCGTCTCCTCGCAGTCTTCCACATCCTGTTTCGGCACCCCGAGCTCTTCCGCTACCTGTGTAACCGAAAGCCCCATCGCTTCCCGCAAATCCCTAAGGTTCATGCTGATACCATCCTTTGTGTGCAGTTGTTATATTGAATATTATACACGAAAATCTGGTGGGTTGACAAGTCTTTTCTATGAGATTATATTCTTTCTTGTGTGAATTTTTATTCGTTTCGGGAGTGAAGGATGGACGGAATGGCACTGGCCCTGTCGGAAGCGGAAAAGGCCCTGCAGGAGGGAGAGATCCCCGTGGGGGCGGTCCTCGTCCGGGGGGATGAAGTCCTCTGGGCGGATCATAACCGCCGGGAGCAGGCAATGGACCCAACCGCGCACGCGGAGATGCTCTGTCTCCGCCATGGCGCGGTCCGCAAGGGGGATTGGCGGCTTTCCGACTGCACCCTGTACGTCACCCTGGAGCCCTGTCCCATGTGCGCCGGCGCCCTGGCGATGAGCCGCCTGGGCCGCGTCGTTTTCGGGGCCTCCGATCCGGAAAAGGGCTGCTGCGGCAGCGTGTATGACCTGCCCGCGGATCCCGCTTTCGCCGCGGATACCCGATGGACCGCCGGCGTGCGGGAGGCGGAATGCCGCGCCCTGCTGGAAACATTTTTCCGGTCCCGGCGCTCGCATACGCAGGCAAAGGATCCCGTCTGACGGGCACCGCCCGCTGTTCCGTATCCGCCCCATGCATATAGGAAAAAACGCCCGCCGTGCTTTGGTCCGCTGCGGTGAAAAAGTCTTCCCGGCCAGCACAGAGAGGAGTGTCCATGCGAAAAGGAATCGTTCTGCTGATGAGTCTGCTGTCTTCCCTGATGATCGGAGCCGTCCCCTCCGGGGCCGCGGAGGAAATGTCCCTGCTGGTCCTCAATGTGGGCAAGGCCGACGCCATGCTCCTGCGCAGCGGGGACAGCGCCTACCTGATCGATACCGGCCGCGGCCGGACGTTCGACACGCTGGAAAAGGCCCTGGATACCCTGAATGTGACGCATCTGGACGGCGTCATTATCACGCATACCGATTCGGATCATGTGGGCGGCCTGAAAAAGCTGCTGAAGTCAGGGATTCAGATCGACCATCTGTATACCTCCGCTTTCTATCTCCCGGAGGAAGACGACAAGGATCATCCGGTTCTGAAGGCAGCGGATAAACAAGATCTGGCCGTGGAATTCCTGAAAAGCGGCGATACCCTGCCGCTTGAGGGCGGCTCCCTGGACGTGCTCGGCCCCATTCGCGCCGCCGCGGACAAGGATGATAACAATTCCGTCGTCCTCCTGGCCCGGGCGGCCGGCGGGACCATGCTGCTGACCGGGGATATGGAGTTCCCGGAGGAATCCGATCTGATCTCCGCCGGGCTGATCTCCCCCGCCGATGTCCTGAAGGTCGCCAATCACGGGGATAATGACGCAACCAGCGAAGCCCTGATCAACCATGTCCGCCCGAAGGTGGCCGTCATCTCTACCAGCACGGAGGAAAAGGCCTCCACCCCCGCCCGCCGGGTTCTGCGCCTGCTGGAGCAGTGGAATGTGGAAGTCCTGCAGACCCAGCATGCCAATATGGGCATCCTGGTCACGATCCGGGACGGCGAAGTATCCGCGGA
>CADBTC010000064.1 GCA_902797445.1 uncultured Eubacteriales bacterium
CACGGCTTCGCTCTCGTGATACTTCCGCGCCAGCTCGACGCCCAGGCTCACATGCGTGCCTTCGCTTTCATGGTCCACCGCCTTGCCGATGTCATGCAGCAGGCCGGCCCGCTTCGCCAGCTGGACGTCCGCGCCCAGCTCCGCGGCCATCAGGCCCGCCAGATGGCTGACCTCGATGGAGTGCTTCAGCACGTTCTGGCCATAGCTGGTCCGGTATTTCAGGCGGCCCAGGATCTTGACCAGCTCGTGATGAATGCCGTGCTGATTGGTTTCGAACACCGCGTTCTCGCCAGCTTCGCGGATCTGGTTCTCCACTTCCCGCCGGGCCTTTTCCACGGTTTCCTCGATGCGGGCGGGATGAATCCGCCCGTCCATGATCAGCTTTTCCACCGCCAGGCGGGCGATTTCACGCCGCACCGGGTCGAAGGCGGAAACGATGACCGCCTCGGGGGTATCGTCGATGATCAGATCCACGCCGGTCGCCGTCTCCAGGGCCCGGATGTTCCGGCCCTCGCGGCCGATGATCCGGCCCTTCATATCGTCGTTGGGCAGGTTGATGACGCTGACCGTCGTCTCGGCCACATGGTCGGCGGCGCATTTCTGGATCGCCAGGGCCACGATGTTCCGGGCCTTCTTCTCGCCCTCTTCCTTGGCCTGGGATTCGATATCCCGGACCATGGCTGCCGCGTCGTGATACGCTTCCTTCTGGACCTTGTCAATGATAATCTGCTTGGCTTCGTCCCGCGTCATGGCGGCGACGCGCTCCAGCTCGGTCACCTGCTTGGCCTTGAGCTCTTCCAGCTCCGTCTCCTTCCGGGTCAGATCCGCCGCCCGCTGGTTCAGGTTTTCCTCCCGGGCTTCCAGGTTGGCAGCCTTCTTATCCAGGGTATCCTCCCGCTGGATCAGATGGCGCTCGCTGCGCTGCACCTCGTTGCGCCGCTCGCGCATTTCCTTTTCGTTTTCCGCTTTTTCCCGGTCGTTTTCCGCCCTGGCCTTGAGGATTTCCTCCTTGGCTTCCAGCACCTTTTCCTTCTTGTATTCCTCGGCCTTCTTTACCGCATCGTCATACAGACGGCGGGCCATATCCTCCGTCCGGCCAATTTTCTTTTCCACAAAGTTTTTCCGATAGATATAACCCCCGAAGCCCGACGCGGCCCCGGCGGCCAGAATGAGTAAAATCCAGATGATCGCGGACAATTGTACCCCCCTTTTCCTTTCTAGAATTCCAAATGCATATTCAGGCGATCGACCGGCCTGTCCTTTTCAAAAAAAGGGGAACAAGGCCACGACAAAAAGCCGCGAAGAATACATCCCGCGGCTGAGCGCTGCTTCCAGGACACACACGCAAATCACAATTGCGGCACAAAACCCCGCCGCAATGGCAAACACGAACTGAATCTATCGAAAACAGCGAGCGGAGACCGAAGTCCCCGCTTCAGCCGATCAATTAATCCTAAAGCACTATGCCGATTTTGTCAAGATTTTTTTAAATTTTTGTCATCTTTTTCGCGAAAAAAATAGAACGGGCAGACTGCCCGTTCTAAACAGGTATCGGATCAGTTACTTTCTCTTCCGCTCGGTATAGGAAACCACCAGCCGCTGGATGACGATAAACAGCAGCAGCAGGCCGCCGGTCGCGATCTTGCCCCACCAGGAGGACAGGGTGCCGTTGAAGTTGATGATCGCCGGGATGACCGATTTGAGCAGCACGCCGAACATGGTGCCCACCATGTAGCCGACGCCGCCGGTCAGCAGCGTACCGCCGATGACCGCGCTGGAGATGACCTCCAGCTCGCCGCCCAGCAGCGCCATATTCCATCCGGACTTCACCACCAGCACGTAGGCGATGCCCGCCAGGGCGGAGCAGAAGCCGTTAATCGCGTACACGGCGATCTTCGTCCGGCCCACCGGCAGGCCCATCAGCTTCGCGCTGGCCTCGTTGCCGCCGATGGCGTATACATTGCGGCCGAAGCGGGTATGCTGCAGGAGGATCGTGCCGGCGATGATCATGACGATGAAGATGATGACCGTCATATCGATTTTGGTAATGGGCTTGATTTTGACCCATTCCCCGTCCACCAGATGATACAGGGTGATTTTGGTGCCCGCCAGCTGATCGATCAGCGGGTGGTTCATGCTGATGGATTCCCGGGAAATCAGGCTGCAGATGCCGCGGGCCAGGAAGCTGCCGGTCAGGGTCGTGATAAAGGGCGGCACGTTCAGATAGTGAATCGCCGCGCCCATCAGCGCCCCCAGGCCGATGCCCACCAGCATGGAGAAGAGCATGGTGATGACCGGGGAGATGCCCATCCGCTCATAGCCATAGGCGACGATCATGCCCGTCAGGGAGGCCACGGACGCCACGGACAGGTCGATGCCGCCCGTAATCAGCACCATGGTCATGCCCACCGCGGAAATGCCGTAATAGGCGTTATCCGTAAAGAAGTTGACGAAGGTGCGCAGCGTCGTAAAGCCGCTTTTGCCGTACCGGATGGCGCCGTAGGCATAGATGATCAGGAAGATGATCACCGTCGCGTACACCATCATGTACTTGGGATTCATGATCCGGGTCAGCAGGCTCTGGCGCTTTTCTGTTCTTACGCTCATTTCATTGCGCCTCCCTTCGCCAAGGCTCTGCGTTCGGTGCGCTTGGCCATCCAGACGCGCACGGGTTCAGCCTGCAGCACGATCACCACGGCGATGATCAGGGCCTTGAAGGCCATGGTCGCGTCCGCCGGGATGCCGAAGAAATACACGAAGGTCACGATGGTGCGGATGATGATGGATCCGATCACCGTGCCGGCCAGGCTGAACTTGCCCCCCGTCATGCTGGTTCCGCCGATAACCACCGACAGAATCGCGTCCGTTTCGTAGTTCAGGCCCGCGTTGTTGGAGTCGTTGGACATGATCCGGCTGGAATAGATGAGGCCGGAGATGCCGCTCAGCAGCCCCGTCAGGGCAAAGACGATCAGGATGATGGCCCGGGAGTTAATGCCGGACAGCCGGGAGGAATTCGCGTTGATGCCCACCGATTCCACGAAGGTGCCGAAGGCCGTTTTCCGCACGAAGAGCATGACCCCGACCACGATCACCACCGTGATCACAATCGGCGTCGGCAGATACAGGCAGCTCCCCTGCCCGATCCACCGGAAGGGGGAATACATGGTGGTATACTGCTTGCCGTTGGTGACGATCTGGGCGATGCCCCGGCCGGACACCATCAGAATCAGGGTGGCGATAATCGGCTGGAGCTTCAGCCGCCCGATGAGCATGCCGTTGAACAGGCCCATCAGCAGGCAGACCAGCAGCGGCACCGCCAGCACCAGGATGAAGGGATACACGGTATAGTCGCCGGGGGTCTGATACAGGGGATTGGTGGGATCCCAGCGCATCAGCTTCAGCGCCAGGGCGCCGGACACCGCCACCAGGGCGCCCACGGACAGGTCCGTGCCGCCCAGGGCGATGACCATCGTCATGCCCATGCCGATGATCGTAATCTCCGCCGAGCGGTTGATGATATCAATCAGGTTGCCGTAGAGCATATGGTTCGACGGCTGATAGCTGATGGAGAAGAAATCCGGCCGGATGATCAGGCACACGATCAGGATCAGGATCTCCGCGATGACGGCCCAGGTGATTTTTGACCGCATAATGGAGGCGAAATCCAGATGCTTCCCCCGGAGGATGAGCACCAGCCCCGCCAGGCACAGCAGCGCGCCGACCGGCAGGAAGATGCCCTGCAGCCGCCAGGCCGTCCGCAGGGAGGACACCCTGGAGAAGGAGCCGATCACCGTGTCATACGGCGCGCCGGCCGCCGCTGCGGCCGGGGCGGTTTCGGTTTCGGCTCCGGTGGCTTCCGTTTCAGCCGGGGCCTCCGTGCCGTCCGGCGCTTCCGTTCCGTCCGTGCCTTCCGCGGCGCTGTCTCCCGTCCCGGAGAGCACCGCCGCGTTGAAATCCGCCCGGACGGCGGCTTCGTCGTGATCATTCATAAACACCGACTGGAAGGCCGCGTCGGAAAAGCTCACGCCGTATCCGGCGTACACCGCGTCCTTCATCCCGCAGATGCTGGCGAAGCAGTACAAGCCGGCCGCCAGCACCAGCGCGCCCGCGATCAGCAGGATCAGATGCAGTTTCTTTTTCATGAGGCCTCACCTCCCTCGGCGATGATCTGCAGGATTTTGCTCTGGGTTTCGCTGTCAAAGGGCCCGGTCAGCTCCGCGGCCTTCTTGCCGTCCCGCATGACGACGATGCGGTTGGAGCAGCGGATGACCTCCTCCATCTCGGAGGAAATGAAGATGACGGATACCCCGTCCTTGCACATCTCCAGCATCAGCCGCTGGATTTCCGCCTTGGCGCCGACGTCGATGCCCCGGGTGGGCTCGTCGAGGATCAGCAGATCCGGCTGGGTCGCCATCCAGCGGGCCAGAATCACCTTCTGCTGATTGCCGCCGGAAAGCTCCCCGATCTTCTTTTCCGCGTCCGGCGTGGCGATGGAGAGGGCCTTGATGTATTTATCCGCCAGCTCGTTCTGCTCCGCCCGGCTCAGGGGATGCAGGAAGCCCCGCTTCGCCTGCACCGCCAGCATGATGTTTTCCCGGATGGACAGATCCCCCACGATGCCGTCCCGCTTCCGGTCCTCCGGACAGAAGGCGACGCCGTTCATGATGGCGTCGAAGGGCTTTTTGACGACCACGGCTTTGCCCTTCAGCTCGACCTTGCCGGAGGTCGGGCGGTTGGCCCCGAAGATCATCTCCGCCGTCTCAGTCCGGCCGGAGCCCAGCAGCCCCGCGAAGCCCAGCAGCTCGCCCTTTTTCATCTCCAGGCTGATGTCCGCCACCGGCCCCGGCGCGCCCAGATGCTCCGCCTTCAGCGTGTCCGGCGCGTCCGGCGCCACCTGTACGGGATGCAGGTCAAAGATATTTTCCATATCCTTGCCGACCATCAGCGTCACCAGCTGCAGCTTGTTGATCTCCCCGATATCATAGGTGCCCACCAGCCTGCCGTTTCGCAGGATGGTCATCCGGTCCGAAATGGCATAGATCTGGTCCAGGAAGTGGGTGATGAAGATGATGCCCATGCCCGCCGCTTTCAGCTCCCGCATGACGGCAAAGAGCAGCTGCACCTCGTTCTCATCCAGGGAGGAGGTGGGCTCGTCGAGAATCAGGATCTTGGATTCGATGTTCACGGCCCGGGCGATGGACACCATCTGCTGCACGGCCGTGGAGTAGTAGGAAAGCGGCCGGGTCACATCGATGTCCAGATGGAAGCGCTGCATCAGCTCCCGGGCTTTGGCGTTGATGATCTTCCGCTTGAACTCCTTCCGCCCCACGAAGATGTTCTCCGCCACCGTCAGGTTCGGGCAGAGGTTAATCTCCTGGAACACGGTGGCGATGCCCATCTGGATGGCGTTCTGCGGGCTGGTGGGGGTAATCTCCTTCCCGTCGAACAGGATGGTGCCCGCGTCCTTGTGGTTTACCCCCGTCAGGCACTTGATCAGCGTGGATTTTCCGGCGCCGTTTTCCCCCAGCAGGGCGTGAATCTCGCCTGCCCGAAGGAAAAAGTCCACGCCGTCCAGGGCCTTGACGCCGGGAAACTGCATTTCGATTCCCCGCATCTCGAGGATGTTCTGGGGTTCGTTTGTCTGCTTCCGTACTTCCTCTGGCAAGCCGATTCCTCCTTTTTCCCGCGGCTCCAAAGGCTGCCGCGAGCCCCGAAGCGGGGTCTCTTTCCTGCGAAACGATGGATAGAATGATGGATGAAATACAGGGCGGCGGGAAACCCGCCGCCCTGCTTTCATGTCAGAATTGCTTCAGCGGTATGGGGTACCGTGAGCGCAAGGGGATTAATACTGCCGCTCGTTGATGACGTCGCTCGCCAGCACAGAGGTGGTTCCTTCCACCGCGATGCCGCCCACGCAGTCAAACACGCCTTCTTCGGGATGCACGACCGTCTTGTCGAAGGTCTGGCCGGCTTCCAGCGCCTCGATGGTCTGGACAACGAAGGGGCCGTACAGGGGGTTGCACTCGACGGTGCAGTTCATCTCGCCCGCCACGATGGCTTCGAAGGCAGCCTTCACGGAGTCGCAGCCCACGATGATGATGTCCTTGCCGGGCACCTTGCCGGCGGCCTTGATGGCGTCGATGGCGCCCAGGGCCATGTCG
>CADBTC010000065.1 GCA_902797445.1 uncultured Eubacteriales bacterium
ACAGGGGAGGTTGAACAGTTGGATATTTTTCTGCAGGCTTGTGTAAACGGGCTGTTGATGGGCGGCTTCTATTCCCTCATGGGAATGGGGCAGAACGTCATCTTCGGCGTCATGAAGATCGTGAACTTCTGTCATGGCGAAATGCTGATGGTCGGCATGTACCTGACCTATGTGCTGAACCAGACCTTCGGGCTGGATCCCTATCTTTGCGTGCCGATTGTGGCGCTGCTCATGTTTGGGCTGGGCGCCCTGATTCAGCATACGCTGATTACCCCGTCCCTGGGGACAAAGAGCTTTACCAACCTGCTGTTTCTGACCGTGGGGCTGGGCCTGCTGCTGTCCAACGGGGCCCTGGTTCTGTTCGGCTCGGAATACAGGACGATTCCCACCTCCTATGCACAGACGAATATCTCCCTGGGCATGGTGAACATTCCCCTGCCCCGGCTGATCAGCTTCTGCGTGCTGATCGTGATCTCCGTCGCGCTGTTTATCTTCCTGAAAAAGAGCACCACGGGAAAGCAGATCCGCGCCGTCAGCCAGAACCCCGTCGGCGCGGAGGTGGTCGGGATCAACGCGAAAAAAATCTATGTCCTGACCTACGGCATCGGCACCGCGCTGGCCGGCATTGCGGGCTCCCTGCTTACGGGCTTTTACACCATCTATCCGACGGCAGGCGCCAGCTTCGGCTTCCGCGCCCTGATCGTGGTGGTGGTCGGCGGCCTGGGCTCCATCCCCGGCGCGTTCTTCGCGGGCATTTTCCTGGGTCTGCTGGAGACGATGGTCGCCCTGTTCATCAGTCCTTCCTACAGTGATCTGATCGTCTTCGTGACCTTTATCGTCATCCTTGTCGTCCGTCAGCTGATTATTCTCAGGAGGAAGTAAGCATGAGCGTGAACGAAAAAGCGGTCCGGGCATACCGCCGGAATACGATCATCTGCCTGGGAGGGATTCTGGCCGTCTTCCTGCTGATCCCCGCGTTCGTCAAAAACCCGTATACCCTCAACGTGTTTATTCTGATTTTCTATACGTCGACCCTGTCCATGGCGTGGAACCTGCTGGGCGGCATGACGGGCCAGAACTCGCTGGGCCACGCGGCCTACATGGGCCTGGGCGCCTATGCGGCCAGCATGCTGATCACCAAGGCGCATCTGAATCCCTGGCTCAGCGGAATCCTGGGCATGATCGCCGTGGGGCTGGTGGCCGGCGTCATCTTCTATCCCTGCTTCATCCTGAAGGGCCCGTATTTTACGCTGGTGTCCATCGCCTTCGGCGAGGCGCTGCGGCAGTTTATCATCAACAGCGCCTTCTTCGGCCGGGCCAGCGGCATCGGTCTTCCCTTCGGCCGGGATTCCTGGCTGGATTTCCGCTTCGGGTCCAAGGAGCCGTACTACTACGTGGGGCTGGTCATGCTGCTGCTGGTCTACCTGGTCATGAAAAAAATCGAGCGCTCCCGCATGGGCTACGCGCTGCGCACCATCCGGGAGGATGAGGACGCGGCGGCGGCCATCGGCATCAACCCGATGAAATACAAAATCATGGCCGTCGTGGTCAGCGCCATGGTAGCCGGGCTGGTGGGCTTCTTCTATGCCAGCTACATCCGCTATATCGACCCGGAAATGATGATCCAGGCGAAGTCCACCGAATCCGTGCTCCCCGCCGTGGTCGGCGGCGCCGCCTTCGTGGAAGGACCGCTGGTCGGCGGACTGATCATGGTTCCCCTGAGCGAATTCCTGCGGGCCAACTTCAGCAAGATCCTGCCAGGCATCAACATGCTGCTGTACGCCGTCGCGCTCCTGGCGGTCATCCGCTTCCGGCCCGCCGGCATTCTCGGATGGTACAGCCACAGCAAGCTCAAAACCTTTATCGATACGAAGATCCTGAAGAAGCCGCCCATCGAAGTCATCGAGGAAGTGGAACTGGCCCGGCGGCAAAGGAAGGAGGCGTAATCCGATGGAAAAGACGCCAATCATTGAGGTCCAGCATATTACCAAGAAATTCAAAGGCCTGACAGCCGTGAAGGATGTCTCCTTTTCGATCCGGGAGGGCGCCATCACGGGGATGATCGGCCCCAACGGCGCCGGCAAGTCCACCACCTTCAACATGATCTGCGGGTATTATCCCCCCACGGAAGGCAAAATCTTCTTCCGGGGCGAGGACATCACGAACAAAAAGGCCTACGAATACACCAGCATGAAAATTGCCCGCACCTTTCAGATCATGAAGCCGCTGAAGAACCTCAGCGTGCTGGAAAACGTGGTGGCCAGCTGCTACTTCGGCCATGCCGCCGCCAGGAGCCAGCACGAAGCGCGGGAGCGGGCGATGGACATCCTGCAGTTCACCGGGCTTTACGAAAAGCGGCACGTGCTTTCCAAGGACATGGGCACGCCGGACCAGAAGCGGCTGGAGATGGCCCGGGCGCTTGCCACCAAGCCGGAGCTTCTGTTCCTTGATGAAAACATGGCCGGACTGAACCCCGCCGAGACGGAGTCCGCCATCGAGCTGATCCGGGAAATCAACAAAAGCGGCGTAACCATTTTCCTGATCGAGCATATCATGCAGGCCGTGGTCAGCCTGTGCGAAAACGTGATCGTGCTGCATCACGGGGAAAAGATCGCGGAAGGAACCCCGGAGCAGGTCATGAACGATCCCCTGGTCATGGAGGTATATCTGGGCGCGAAGGGAGGAAAGGACCATGCTTAACGTAAAAGACCTTCGAGCCGGATACGGCGCCATCAACATCCTCTGGGATATCAGCTTCCAGGTAGCGGAGGGAGAAATCGTTGCCATCCTGGGCTCCAACGGAGCCGGTAAAACCACCATGGTACGCGCCGTCACAGGGATGGTCCGCCCCAGCGCGGGCGTTGTCCAGTTTAACGGGGAGGACCTGGCGAAGAAGAGCTCCCGCTATATCCTGGACCAGGGAATCGTGCAGGTTCCGGAGGGCCGGCAGATCTTTACGGAAATGACCGTGCTGGAAAACCTGGAGATGGGCGCCTTTAACAAGGAAACCCGGGCCGCCTTCCAGGAGAATCTCCGGACGGCTTACCAGCGCTTCCCCCGGCTGGAGGAGCGCGCAAAGCAGGCAGCCGGCACCCTTTCCGGCGGCGAGCAGCAGATGCTGGCCGTGGCGCGGGCGCTGATCGGCATGCCCAAGCTGCTCATTCTGGATGAGCCGTCCCTGGGTCTGGCGCCCAACATCGTGGACGATATCCTGCAGGTGGCGGCGGATATGGCCCGCAGGGACAGGATCTCCGTGCTGCTGGTGGAGCAGGATATTACCAAAGCCCTCGCCTGCGCCGACCGCGGCTACGTGATCGAGAACGGCCGCATCGCCCTGGAGGGAACCGCGGCGGCGCTCTCCGCCAATGAGCATGTAAAGAAGGCGTACCTGGGCATCTGACGAAGCGGGCCGTCCCCGCCTCCGCGAAATGCCCCTGGATTCCAAGTGTTGATAAACGCCGCTGGCAGTTCGGCGTGCATCATAAAACCATAATGATTGAGGGAGGATAATCATCAATGAAAAAGCTGATTGCTCTGCTGAGCGTCGTTGCGATGCTCCTGACGATGGTTTCTGCCGTTGCTGCGGCAGAGGGAGACACGATCAAGATCGGTACAATTTATGCCATGAGCGGCGGCAACGCGGCCATCGGTGAAAACATTCTGCGCGGCATCGACTTCGCCGTGGAAGAAATCAATGCCAAGGGCGGCGTGAACGGCAAGATGCTGGAAGTCGTTCGCGGCGACCATGCCGGCGATCCTCAGACCGGCAAGTCCGAGGCGGAGCGCCTGATCAACCAGGAGCACGTCGATGTGATCATGGGCTGCCATATGTCCGTTGTGACGGACGTTGTCGCCCAGGTCTGCACCATCAACAAGGTCCCCATGATTACCGCCATTTCCACCCTGGATATGCTGTCCAACGCGGAGCACGAAGCCTATGACTACTTCTTCCGTCTCTGCCCCCTGAACAGCGTGTATGTGCGGGATATGCTGCAGTATCTGAAGGATGCCTCCGCCCAGACCGGCGAAGAAATCAAGAAGATCGCCATCTTCACCGACCGCGCCGCCATCGGCCAGGAACTGATCCGCTGCGTCGAGCTGTTCAAGGATGAGTTCGGCTTCGACCTTGTTGCCACGGTTGACTATTCCAGCAACGCGACGGACCTGAGCGCTCAGGTGCTGGCGCTGAAGCAGGCGGATCCCGATGCGATCCTGTGCGACAGCTACATCGGCGACGCGACGCTCTTCGTGCAGACCCTGAATGCCCAGAACTATATCCCGAAGATGATCGTGGCGAAGGCCAACGGCTTCACCGATCCCGCCTTTATCGCCAACCTGGGCGCCGCCGCCAACGGCGTGGCCTCCGTGGTGGAATTCAACCCCGACCTGATCAACGGTAAGGAAATCAACGAAGAGTTCAAGGCCAAGTACGGCGTCAATATGAACGGCCACTCCGCGGAAAGCTACACCGTGGTCTGGATCTTCAAGACCGCTCTGGAAGCTGCCGGCACCACCGATGGCACCGCCGTGCGCGACGCGCTGGCGGACCTGGTGATCGACGGCGAATTCCCCGGCGGCCGCAAGATCATCCTGCCCTATGACAAGATCGACTTCGAGAACTACGATCTGGCCGGTGAACCCCATTACCGCGACAACACTTCCGCCTCCGTCGCCATCGCTCAGGTGCAGGACGGCGAGTGGAAGACCGTGTGGCCCTTCACCTTCACCGATACCCAGATCCTCTACCCCGCTCCTCTTAAGTAATTTCTCAGAGAGAAGTACGTTCCGGACAGTTTTCATTCTGAAGCATTGCCTGGGAACGAAATCAACATAACTGCCAGCGCCGCCCCTTCCCGGGGGCGGCGCTTTTCCGCATCGGATGAAGGCTGTGGAACGCAAGGACGGGGTCTGTCGTCCGACAGGCCCTGTCCTTATCCTTTTACATTGGCTTTTCAAGCCGTTTTTTCCGCAAATCGGGCACCAAAAAGCCCCGGCGGTTTTCCGTCGGGGCTTTTTCATCGGGGGAGACCGTTTCCCTTACTTTTTTCCGTTCAGATAGGCCAGGTTCCGTTCGATCAGCTCCAGCCGCTGCTTTACGCAGTCCACGCTCCGCAGGGCATCCTCCGGGGTATGGAAAATCCAGTCGCACAGGCGCTCCGTATCCGTTTCCGCCACATGCATCCGGGTATCGGAGGAGGCATAATAAATGTAGACCTTTCCGTCCTCGTCCCGGATGGCCCCGTTGGTGAAGACCACATTGCTCACGTCCCCGATCCGTTCATGCCCCAGGGGCCCCAGCAGCATGCCGCCGGGCTCGGCGATGATCTTCGAGGGATCCTTCAGATCCGTGGCAAAGGCATAGAGCACATACCGAAGCCCCGCCGCCGTGTTCCGGACCCCGTGGGCGATGTGCAGCCATCCCTTTTCCGTTTTAATGGGCACCGCACCGGCGCCGTTCTTGCTCTCCGTAATCGTATGATACCTCCGCCGGCTGATGATCCTTTCCTCATCGATGACCGGATGGGTGATGTCCCCGCACAGGCCGAAGCCGATGCCTCCGCCGCTCCCGGTTTCGATAAAGTCATCCATGGGCCGGGTATAGAAGGCGTACTTCCCTTCCACGAATTCCGGATGCAGCACCACGTTCCGCTGCTGCGGGGAGCGCAGCGTCTTCAGATTCGGCAGGCGCTCCCAGTTTTCCAGATCCTTCGTCCGGACGATCCCCGCCGCGGCCACCGCGGCGGACAGATCCGCGTTGTTCGGGTCCTTGCTCTCGGAGCAGAACACCCCGTAGATCCATCCGTCCTCATGCCGGGTCAGCCGCATGTCGTATACATTGGTTTCCGCCTTTTCCGTATCCGGCAGCAGAATGGGCCGGTCCCGGAATCGGAATCCTTCCGTGGGCTTGTCGCTCTCCGCCACCGCGAAGAAGCTCTTCCGGTCCATGCCCTCCACCCGGACCACCAGGCAGTACTTCCCGTTCACCTTGATGGCGCCGCTGTTGAGGGTCGCGTTGATCCCCAGCCGCTGCATCATAAAGGGATTGGTCTTCGGATCCGCGTCATACATCCAGAAGGGCGGGATATGCTCCCGGGTCAGCACCGGGTTCCGATACCGGGTATACAGCCCGTTATAGAAATGCTCATCCGCCGGGTTCGGCCGGGCCAGAAGCCGTTCATAGGCTTCCATCAGGGAATTAAAGCTCCGCTGCCGCATGTTTCGTACCTCTTTTCTTAATAATGATGCACGGCTTCCCCGTCCCCGGGGCCTAGCACGCTGTGGTCCTTGATGTACTGAACCACCTCATCCGCCTTCGTAAAGGCCAGCCCCACGTGGGTATCCGCGCAGCCGTAGTAAATGGCAATCCGCCCCGTGGGTTCGTCCTGCAGCGTGGCGCAGGGGAAAATCACGTTTGGCACGAACCCCGTCACTTCATAGGGCTCCTCCGGGGTCAGCAGGTAGTTTTCGCACCGGTAGAGCACTTTGCTGGGCTCGTCGATATCCAGAATCGCGCCGCCCATGGAATAGACGAAGCCGTTGCAGGTGCTGCTGACGCCGTGATACAGCAGCAGCCAGCCTTCCGTGGTCTCGATAGGCGCCGCGCCGCCGCCGATCTTGACACTCTCCCACCATTCATGCCCCCGGCTCATCACATGCCGGTGCCGTCCCCAGTACACCATATCCGGGCTCTCGCTGAGGAAGATATCCCCGAAGGGCGTATGCCCGCTGTCCGAGGGCCGGCTCAGCAGCTTATACATACCTCCCACCCGCCGCGGGAAGAGCACCGCGTTGCGGTTGAAGGGGATGAAGGGGTTCTCCACCCGCGTAAAGGTTTTAAAGTCCTTCGTCTTCGCCATGCCGATCGCCGCCCCGAAAAAGTCGGTGCACCAGATGATGTAATAGGTATCCTCCACCTTCACCAGCCGGGGATCATAGGCATAGTGGGGCAGCATGGGCTCTCCCTGCTCATCCGTGAAGGGTACCTTTTCCCGCTCCACCTCCCAGTGGATACCGTCCTTCGAATGGCCCAGGTAGACATGGGGAATCCCGTTGACCTGCTCTCCCCGCAGCACGGCGATGAAGCCGTCCTCCCAGGGGACCACCGCGCTGTTAAAAATGCGGGCGATCTCCGGCGTGGGGTTCCGCCCCAGAATGGGGTTTTCACTGTACCGCCAGACGGGCGCCGCCATGCGGAATCCTTCCGGCTTTTCCTGCCAGGGAATATTGGGCAGCGCCCCGGCGTTGAGGATCCTGATCTCGCTCATGTGATGTCCTGAACCTCCTCTTCATCCATGCTTCGTGAAAGTAAACATTTAAGCCTTCCGTCTTCTGCAGATTTGTCCTGTAAAAGCCGTTCCCGCATCCTTCCCCGGCCACGCGGGCGGCTCAGACCGGCAGCTCCTTCTCCATGAGCCGCATGCACATCCGGCCGTTGTGATAGGGGCATTTCCACTCCTCCACCATGGGCCGTTCCGTCAGGCTCCCGTCCTCATAAACCGACCAGTACCATTCTCCATTGGGCCGGGGATCCACGATCAGCCGCTGAACGGCTGCCCACTGGGTTTCCAGATCCTTCAGCCAGCCGGCCTCGCCGGTCATTTCCCATCCTTCCGCCAGGCCCAGCATGGTCTCCGCCTGCACCCACCAGATCCGAAGCGTATCGGTTTTCCCATTCACCCTTTCGTTCTCCAGCCCGTGGTCGGTAAACGCCCGCTCCCGGACAGAACGGATCAGGTCCAGGCACATATCCCGATAAGCCCCCTGCTTTTCTTCCGGCAGCACCTCCCGGGCTGCGTCCCACAGCAGCCATCCGGCTTCGATATCATGCCCGAAGCTCTGCATGTCCAGCAGCGGCCGGTATTCCGCGTCGAAGAAGACCTCCAGCCGCCGCTTCCCGGGGTTGTACATCTTTTCCCGCACGATCTCCAGCCGCTCCCCCGTCAGCCGGGCCAGCGCGGCATCGGGCCTGGCCCGGTGAAGCTCGGCATAGGCCTCGATCACGTGCAGCAGCGTGTTCATGGTCCGGCTGGCCATGACCCCGTTCTCGCTGAGCTTCTCGTTGCTTTCCGGGGAGAAATCCGCCTTGTAGGCCTCCCCGTATCCGTTATACACGGTGCATTTTGCTTCGATCAGCCGCTGCAGCGCCTGCGCCTTCTCCAGCGCCTCCGCCCTGCCCGTCAGCCGGTAATAGGCCGCCAGCCCGTAGATGGCAAAGGCCTGGCAGTAGGTATGCTTGGTCGTGTCCGCCGGCTTTCCGTCAAAGGTTACGCTCCAGAAGACCCCGCCGTTTTCCCGGTCCTCAAACAGGGAAAGGCTTTCATAGGCCCAGTCCGCATACGCCCTGTATTCCCCGCTCCCCAGCACCCTGGCCGCGGTGGCGAAGGTCCACAGGATCCGGCTGTGCAGGATACAGCCCTTGTCCGCCCGCCGGTCCACCCGCAGCTCCTTGTCCACATATCCGAAGAAGCCGCCGTTTTCCCCGTCCTTCAGGCCCTCCCAGAAGGGCAGAATTTTCTCCGTCAGGTGATTCCGCAGTTCGTCCCGCAGCATGTTCCGTCGCTCCTTTTTTTTATGCAAAATTCTCTTCTTTTTTGAATTGTAAAGCTTTTGTCCATCCCTGTCAATAAGAAGGCGAACGCAGGATCCGCACCGGGCCCGCCATGAACCGCCGCTCCCGGTCATCCATATCATCCATATCCGCAGTCAATATGACAAATTTCGATAAGCGCCAGGACAAAATCCGCCTTGACAAACAGGACACATTCCTTCATAATGCGCGTAAAGACACAGAACCGCCGCCGGTTCAGCGGAAGCGCGGCAAAAAGAAGCGGCGAATCAGAATACAAAGGAGGAATCCACATGACTGTTTATTCCGTTTATGACGAGGCCTTCAAGCCCTACGGCAAGGTGCTGGAGGGGTACGACACGGCCGAGCTGCTCTCCGCTATGGAGAAGATTGCGCTGCCGGAAAGCGGCACGGCCTACGAGCCCGGCATCGAAAGCCTGGAAGCCTGCGGCATCCTGAAGGATTTCCGGGATCGGGCCTACGGCGGCATGCCGGTGCAGCTGGGGATGTGCTGGGGGCACAACACGAAGCTGAACTGCCTGGAGTATCACCGGGACAGCGAAGTCAATATCGGCACCAC
>CADBTC010000066.1 GCA_902797445.1 uncultured Eubacteriales bacterium
CTGGACACATAAGGAGGATACTGTAAATGAACACAGACACAAAGTGTAGGGAAAGGAGCCTTCAAAACATCATGAGAGAAAGAAACCATTTTCTGCTTGCCTTTAGCATGATCCTTATTCTCATTCTCGTACCATTGATTGCGGGAGCAACATCTACGGCTGACGACGGCAACTATGGAAATGATCAGGCAGAGCTTCCAGCACCGACCTGGACCCTGGATCCGGCTAATCCAACCGAGGATGATTGGGTAAAAATCCAGCTGGATCAAACATATGACGAGCTGCGAGCCTGGAGATATAAGGACGGCGAACCTCTTTACGGCGAAGGGCCTACCATCTGGTATGATGATTCTTATATCGGATATTTCAAATATGATGCGGGCTCTTATCGCTTCATCGTCGATGGCCAGATCAATGGCGTTTGGACAGCGCAGGCGATCATTGAATTTACAGTCACGCCGGGAACCGTTTTTGCAAGCGGCACCTGCGGCGAGAATGTTTCCTGGGCGCTGATGCAGGGCGGCAAGATGACTATCTCCGGCTCAGGTCCGATGTCGAATTATGGATATAATAGCCTTCCATGGAATAATTATCTGGAAACTATTCAAAGAGTCATCATTGAAGACGGCGTCACATCCATCTGCAGTTTTGCGTTTGACTCGTGTACGAATTTGTACGAAATCATCCTACCGGATAGTGTGACAGAGATCGGAGCGGCCGCATTCCAGTCTACTGCAATTTCGAATCTGACAATCCCGAACGGGGTCACAGAGATCAGCCGCGGCATGTTCCAGCAATGCCAGAGTTTGATGTGGGTTAGCATTCCGGCCAGTGTAACGGAAATATATGGTTCTCCGTTCTATAACTGCACCTCGCTGGAATCAATCTACTACGATGGAACGACAGCACAATGGCAGGCAATCAACATCTATGACAACGATGATACCTGGGATAAGCTGCAGCAGGCGGTGATTTATTGCGTTGACGGTCAGATTGGGGAAGCCCATTCACCGGAAAGCCATTCCCTGTCCCCGGTGATTTTCCTGTCAGAGAATCTGCAGCTCAGCGCTGTGGATGCAGAGTATCTGACGTCGGGAGAGCTGTACATCTCCGCGACTGTTGAAGGGCCGTCCAATGTTGCGGAAGTCCGGATTTCCTCCTGGTGGAGTGAGGTTGCACCTACGTCAGACGAAGTGCGAGAGACTGCGGAATTCATGGTTTCTGTCTGGAAGCAATACGAGAGTTCATTCCAGCCGCAATCTCTTCCGTTCGGCGCCTATAATAGCTGTCCTGTAGACGAGAGTGATCTGGGAAAACCATTATATGTCCTTCTGGCCGCGATGGACACAAACGTCAACCTGGTGGGTTATACTTTAATCAAAGTGGATCTTCCGGGAGCATCAAGCAGCAATACGCTGGTTTTGCCGAGAAATCTGTCGACGATAGAGGAGGAAGCCTTCCTGGGTGTAAGCGCAGAAGTCATTGATATTCCGGATGGTGTCACCTCCATCGGAGCCAACGCATTCCCGGCAGAGGTGACGCTGATTGTGGGAAGCGGCAGTTTCGCGGAGAGCTGGGCCATCGAGAACGGATATACACCGATCATCAGGTAATTGTCGGGTAGACAGGTCCCTTTCGAGACCTCTCCCCCACAGAGCCGGATGCAGCTTTCCTGCATCCGGCTCTTTGCAAAGTTAATCCATCACATCAGTATCCGTATATGCTGACAAATTCGAAATTAAAGCTCCATATTTCCGAGAAAGTATGCCAGTCTTCAAATAGGACTTCATAAACTCACTAATAACGCCTGAATGTTTGCTATAATCTTTCTGTTCCAGTGCGAGCACAGCCCGCATCGCATGGAATATGCAATAATACGCTCAGTTGTTAGCAGACGCATAGTCGTTTTCTGAGCGATCGCGAAGGGCAGCCTTTAACATTTTCTCTGCTTTTTCAATCCTGTATTTTGACAGATCTACAAGTTCCTGCTTACGCACTGAGTTTCACCCCTTCGCGTTGGATATTGGCAAAGAAAGGGAGAACATCTGTATTCTCGATGAAGTAATCCTTGTTCTCCACGACCGGAGAGACAACAACCCCATATTCCACCATCAATTCAGCTGCAGCTTCCCCGATCTGCCAGCTCATGGAAGAGATGGCTTCACGTGACTCATCGACGAGATACAAAATATCGATATCGGACTCATCCGTCTCTTCGTTACGGGCATAGGAGCCATAAAGAATCACATCCAATTTCCCGTTGGGGAATAGCTTACGAATTCTCTTACTCATCCCCTCTATAATCTCAAAGGCAGTCTGTCTGGAGCACATGGATGTTTCACTTCCTTTCCGAACACTCATCCGACATGATACATTTTTCCCTAATTCCTGAACGGCATGCCTGTATCCTTTTTTGTTACCGAAACAGGAACCAATTCGGGTTGGTTTACCATACTTCTTAAAGGGATCCAGCTGCAAGAACTCTGTCTGCTGTCAGTAAATTTGGTTTCCATGGTCATGTAATCCATGGTCCACTTCGCAGTAAGCGCTGGAGTGATAAAGTGAAGCTTGATGTCTTCCTCACTCATCTGCCGCTTATCGAGAATCGGGTTCATAAGCATCTTCCTTCACAGCCGATATCCGGATAGTTTGATACTTGGTCTTGCTCCGGTTGAAATTATACCATACGCCAAAAGAGAATATCAAACTGTTTTTTCGTGAAGTTAGAGCACGCTGTAATATATTTCCATCAGTAGGCTACTCTCATTTTACCTCCATGAATCGGCAGCGCTTTATAAAGTCGGCTGCTAATTTGTCTCAAAAAAATAGGGCGGATACTGGAACGTTCCAATACCCGCCCGGTGAAGGGTCTGATACGTGATTTCAGTGTGTCTCAAAAGCTATGCTTATAGATACTGGTTGTAATGACTTCCATGGATCAGCAAATTCTCCAACGGCGATCCGGGCATTTTCTTCGGTACAGTCGCAGTACTTTACCAGATGTTCAACCAGCTTTTCTTTCAAATCCTCTCGGGACACCGATTCCATTACGTTATCCGTGCTCATATCCATATCCTCCTGCACTTGTTGCCTGGAATTATAACATGAAAGCAATCCTCTCACAAGGGGCTGGGTTTAAAAGGAATATCGCCACGGACACCGGAAGCAGCAAGCAGGGTTTCCAGGACGGAGCTGTCGCTGTATCCTTCGAAAGATTTTTCGCGGAGGAAGTGATTTTGTAGATTGTTCGTTTTCTGTGTCTCTTTAATCTGTTTTTGTTGTTTTCAAAAAAATGCGAAAAAAGGCCATAGGGCCGAAACCCTATGGCTAAAAAAGAGTGTGAATCGTTGATAGAAAAAGGCACTTACGAGTCCGTTTTTGTGGAACAATA
>CADBTC010000067.1 GCA_902797445.1 uncultured Eubacteriales bacterium
CGGGGGCGTGTCCCTGTGCATACTGGGCGTGCCGCGGGAGGAAGCGGAAACGGAGGTAACCGCGCACGAACGAGGCTATGGCTGCTTTGATGTGGAAGGAGCGTGCGTCACGATTTTCCGCTTCGATAATGTGAGGGACTACTATGTATACCGTCCGTAAAAATGCATAAAAAACCGGAAGCAGGCGGCTTCCGGTTTTTTATGGGTCTAGGCGTGCTTTGTCTGTCCGGGCCAATACATAGTCCTTTCCTGCAAAGAGTACGGCGTCCGGAATCAGTATTCCGGATTTCCGTCATTCCCGGCGGGGAAACCGGCGCTTCTGGCTTCCCGGAGATGCTCTTCTTCCGAGAAAATCCAGCGGGCTGCACCTGGCGCCATATTCCGGCCATAAATGGCCCGGTACTGGGTGGGCGTGCACTGATTCTGGCGGCGGAAGACCCGATTAAAGGTGGCAACGGAGCCGAAGCCGGCCTGGGAGGCCACTTCCTGCACGGGAGCGTCGGTCCGGACCAGGAGATCTATGGCTACGTTCATGCGCTTTCGGGTCAGATACTCTGTAAACGAGCAGCCTGCGAACTGGCGGAATACCCGGGAGAAGTAAAAACGGGAAAAGCCGGTGAAGGAGGCCACATCCTCCAGACAGATATCCTCCATGAAGTGCTGATTGATATAGGTCATGGCGCCGTTGAGAATCTCGGAATCGATACGCACCTCGTTCTTCGCGGCGAGGGTAAAGGCCGGTTGGCTGCCCAGGGCGGCGTAAAGCTGCAGCAGATAGGCATAGCAAAGCGTATTCCACATGGGCTCCTGCTCAAAATAAACCGCAATCATCTGCATCAGCAGTCCCACGATCCGGGTCCGCAGCGCCGATTCTTCCTTCAGGTGAATGGGCGTGTGCATGATCTGGGAAAAGCTGGGCTGGTCCCGAAGGCTGATCAGGGGCGTGGGCTCGAAGAGCATCAGATAGCGGCGGGTGCCCGGGACCTCCGTCAGTTCGTGGGGACAGGTCGGGGGAATGATCAGAATCTGTCCGGCCTGAACATTATACTGGCCATCGGGCATACGATACTGGGAAACCCCTTCCAGGGGCATGATCAGTTCCACAGCGGAATGCTGATGCAGATCAAAATGGGTGGCAGCTTCGGATTCCCAGATGCGGATAGAGGAGTGCTCCGTATAGGTGACGAACTCCTGCTGTCCCTGCATAATCCGGAAACCGTCCGGAAAACGCTTGTTTTTTTGCTGTATTTCGCCGCTGTTCATATGCTCCATCGTCTGATCCTCCTCACAAGAAGATTTCGCTGATGCTGAACTGCCGCCGCTCCGCGGGCCGCAGCCTGCTTCCGGGGCGCACAGGCTTTGTCCACTGCGCCGAAACGCTTGTATACCGCGGCTTCCGGGCATCCGATACCGTCATGCGAAGGGCTTCGCTTTCAGCCCCCGAAGCCGGAATATCCGGATGCGTAATCGTATTTGTTCATACGCTTATCCTATCATTTCCGGGGGAAAAAGACAAGTGAAACCTGATCATAAATTGCGGTATACATGATCAAAAATTGCGAATCAGGAGCTGAACGGACAAAAAAGGAAGAAAATCCGCAAAAGATGCACAATTTGGGAAAACGGCGCGGGGTAGGCACTCCGCGGAGGATCCGCGGAATGAAAGCGGCAGGAACCGAGGGCGCGAAGAAAAACGATCAAATCCGGGTATACCAAAAAAACAATTGCACAGCAGACAGAAAACAGATATAATTTACGCTACCGGCGGGTTTCAGACCCTTCCGGAATCGGAAAAAGGGCGGAGGTTGATGTATGTACAAGCTGCTTCTTGCTTCGGACCAGAAAGAGGTACTGGACGCGTTTGATCAGATTCAGTGGGAATTCAACGGCTTCCGCAAGCCTCATGTCCGGCAGGATCTGGATGGGGTCAAAGAATGCATGAAAGTGCATCATGCCGATGCCCTGGTGGTCGGATTCGGCCCGGAGAAGAAGCATGAGCTGATGGTCTGGCTGCGGAATACCCATCCAACGCTTCCTGTATGCGAAGCGGGCCGGACGCCGGAGGAAGCATCGGCCTGGCTGCAGGAGCTGTGTACGCTGCTGAACTGGCTCCGGGCGGACTTTTCCAACGAATATACCCGGGAAGGGGAAAAACTGGTGTACTGCCGCCGGAAGCTGTTCCGCCGGTTGGTCACTGACCGGGATCTGACCAGGGATGAGCTGCGCAGAGGCATGCTCATGCGGCGCAGCCGGATTGATCCGGAAAGCCCCTGCGTGCTGATGACCCTTGAGAGGATCGGCGGGGATGAAATGGAGCCCCTGTCGGACCCGGACCACCGGCTGGAAAGACACATGTTTCAGAGCCTGGGCGGGGATATC
>CADBTC010000068.1 GCA_902797445.1 uncultured Eubacteriales bacterium
AGCTTGTGGCTGCCGCTGGTGTTGTTGCCCTCAAACTTGTAATAGATCTTCGCGGGGGTGTTCAGCTTCTTTTCCAGACAGTAGGCCCGCACCAGGGGGGAGGGACGGTACATCTTATAGAAATCCAGAATTTCCTGGGGAACGGGATATTCCCGGGTGTCGTTGTCCAGCTCCTGCTTCACCAGCTCCTCGCAGAAAACGCCCTGCAGCTCTTCCGCGGTCATGGGCTGATGGGTGCCGGGGTTCAGCAGGGGCGCGGGCTTGTTTTTCATGTCCGCCCGCAGGTTGTACCAGGTTTTCGGCATCTCGTCTTCGGTCAGATAGATTTTGTAGGGAATGTCGCTGCGTGCCATGGTTCTGTTCTCCTTTCTTTCGTCGGGGACAGAAAAAACCTGTCCCAATGCATTTTGTGTGCTGGGACAGGTTAAAATATCTAACCTGCGGTGCCACCCGGCTTGACGCTTTCGCGCCCACTCATGCGTACCATCATACGCGGACCCAAATGACGGAAGGTCAGCCCGTCTCCCATACTCAGGCGGAAGCCTTTTCTGGTCGCCCTCAGAAGTCCATTCCCTTTTCCCGCTCCTGCCGCATTCCCACCGCCGGCGGCTCTCTGTGAGGAACATCCGGATAAGGTACTCACTCTTCTTCAACGGTTTAGCGCAGTTTAGCATAAAATGGCGCCTCGTGCAATAGGGAAGATTGTTTTTTTGCTGTATTTTGGCTGCTTGTTGCCGTTTGTGACAGGCGGGGACATAAAATGCTTCGCCGTGCGGCGTGTGCGCGCAGTGCGTGGCGGCGTTTTCTGCGCGGCTGGGAGAAAATGAAGGAAAGAAACGATTGACGAAATGGGAAAAAACAGATATAATTCAGACAGCGGAAGAGGGGTTCGGGAGAGACCCTTGGTAAAAGACCGGGGGAACCGAAGGGGCAAAACTCTCAGGTAAAAGAACCGGATCCGGACGCGTCCCTGGAAAGTGAAGATCACACCGAAGAAGCAAGGCGCTGTTCCCGGGGAAAACGCCGAATCTTTCAGGTTTGCAGACAGGGCACACGGCGATCGGCTGAAGAGCCGGCGCGGTGTGCCCTTTTGCGCGTGTCGAAAGGAGGATGGAATGGAACTGAAACGGACGCCGCTGTACGAGGCGCATATCCGGTGCGGCGGGAAAATGGTGGAATTCGGCGGATTCGAGATGCCGGTGCAGTATAAAACCGGTGTCATCCGGGAGCACATGGCGGTGCGGACGGCCTGCGGGCTGTTCGATGTATCCCATATGGGGGAGGTCATCCTGGAGGGACCGGATGCGGTCGCGAATCTGAACCGGCTGCTGACCAACGATTATACGGAGATGGCGGAGGGGCAGGCCAGGTACAGCCCCATGTGCAACGAGCGGGGAGGCACGGTGGACGATCTGATCGTCTACAAAATGCCCGACGGCCGGTATTTTATCGTCGTCAACGCCTCCAACCGGGAAAAGGATGTACAGTGGATTCAGGACCACCTGACCGGCGATGCGCGGGCATGCGATGTATCCGATTCCTACGGACAGATCGCGCTCCAGGGGCCGCGGGCGGAGGCCATTCTCAGCAAGCTGACGGCGCCGGAAAACATTCCGCTCAAATCCTACCACGCCTGCTGGGACAGGGACGTGGGGGGAATCCGCTGCATCGTGTCCCGGACGGGATATACCGGGTCCGACGGGTTTGAGCTTTATGCGCCGGCGGAGGAGACGGAAAAGCTGTGGGATCTGCTGCTGGAAGCCGGCGCGGACGAGGGACTGATCCCCTGCGGGCTTGGTGCCAGGGATACCCTGCGGCTGGAGGCGGCCATGCCCCTGTACGGGCACGAGCTGAGCGACGATATCTCGCCCCTGACGGCCGGGCTGGGCTTCTTTGTGAAAATGGACAAGCCGGACTTTATCGGCAAGGCCGCGCTGGAAGCGGCGGGCGCGCCGAAGCAGCGCCGGGTCGGACTGAAGGCCATCGGCAAGGGCATTCTGCGGGAGCATCAGGACGTATACGCGGACGGGCGGCTGATCGGCCACACCACCTCTGGGACCCACTGCCCCTATGTGGGCTATCCGGCGGCCATGGCCATTCTGGACGCGGAATACCGCGAACCGGGAACGAGGGTGGAAGTGGATGTGCGGGGACGCCGCGTGGAGGCCGAGGTGGTCCGGATGCCCTTCTACAAAAAAGAAAAGTAACTGTTGAAGTAACTGTTCAGTCCTGCAAGCGTAGCGCTGAGGTGTTTCCCTCCGGGGGCCTTGAGTCTCGCCGGTTCTTAGCGATTGGCGAGCCGAAGGCGAAGACAGAGCTTAGAACCGCTGCGTAAGCGAACGGAGGCGAGAGCCGTCCCCCGGAGGGGAATACCTCAGAGAGCGGAGCGGCTGAATAGTTACACCGAAAAAACCGGAAGAAAAAAGAAACCGAACAGAATGAAAGGAGAAAAAAGATGCATTTTCCGAAGGAACTGAAGTACACGAAGACCCATGAATGGATCCGCTTTACGGAGGACGGCAAAGCGTATATCGGAATCACGGATTTTGCCCAGGATCAGCTGGGGGACCTGGTATTCGTCAATCTGCCGGAGGAGGGGGACGCGCTGACGGCGGGAGAATCCTTCGCGGACGTGGAATCCGTGAAGGCGGTTTCCGATGTGAATTCGCCGGTGACGGGTACGGTGCTGCAGGTGAACGAAGAACTGCAGGATGCGCCGGAAAAGATGAACGAGGCGCCTTACGAGGCCTGGTTCGTGCTGGCGGGGGACATCACGGAGACGGAGGAGCTGATGGACGCGGAGGCCTATGAGGCTTACGCGGCATCGGAAGGATAAGGCGGTTAACGCCGGGGAAAGGATAGCCGCTGATCGACAGGGAAAGAGAAGCCGGCCATCGCCCTGGAAGAACAATCCGGTGACGGCCGGGGAAGGACCGGCGTCTGGGGAGGGAAAGCGCATGGGAACGTATGTACCGAACACTGCGGCGGATCGGGAAATCATGCTGAAGGCCTGCGGCATGGAGCGCATGGAGGACCTGTATGCCGGGATTCCGGAGGAGCTGAAGCGGAAGGAGCCGCTGGCGATTCCGGAAGGAAAAACGGAAATGGAGGTTCGCCGCCGGATGGAAGGGCTGGCCCGGAAAAACCGGGTGTACGGCACCGTCTTCCGGGGGGCCGGGGCGTACCGGCATTATATTCCCTCCATTGTGGGGGAGGTCTTGCGCAAAGAGGATTTCCGGACGGCCTATACGCCCTATCAGGCGGAAATCAGCCAGGGGGTTCTGCAGTCGATCTTTGAATTTCAGACGGATATCTGCGAACTGACCGGGATGGCGGCGGCCAACGCCAGCGTATACGACGGGGCGACGGCGGCGGCCGAGGCCTGCGGGATGTGCCTGGAGAAAAAACGGCGGAAGATCCTGGTTTCCGCGACGGTGGATCCCAAGGTGCTTTCCGTGGTGCGGACCTATGCCTTCGGCCGGGACGCGGAGGTGATCACCGTGCCGGAGCGGGAGGGCGTGACGGACCTGGAGGCGCTGAAGGAGATGGCGGACGGGGAGAGTGCGTGCCTCCTTCTGCAGACCCCGAACTATTTCGGCTGCTTCGAGGACGCGGACGCCGCGGCGGAAACGGTTCACGGGGCGGGGGCGAAGCTGATCATGAGCTGCAACCCCATCGCCCTGGCGGTGATGAAAACCCCGGGGGAAACCGGGGCGGATATCGCGGTGGGGGAGGGCCAGCCCCTGGGGCTGCCCCTGAGCTTCGGCGGGCCGTATCTGGGCTTCATGGCCGCGGACGAAAAAATGACGCGGAAGCTGCCCGGGCGGATCGTGGGGCAGACCGAGGACCGGAAGGGGGAGCGCTGCTTTGTGCTGACCATGCAGGCCCGGGAGCAGCACATCCGCCGGGAAAAGGCGGGCTCCAACATCTGCTCCAATGAGGCGCTCTGCGCCCTGACGGCCGGGGTCTATCTCGCGGCCATGGGGCCGGAGGGGCTGCGGAAAGCGGCGCTTTCCTGCCATGCCAAGGCGCATTATCTGAGGGAAAAGCTGGAGGAGGCCGGGCTGAAGGCGGCATATGCCCATCCGTTTTTCCATGAATTCGTGACGGAGGGACCGCACGCGGAGGAGATCCTGAAGGCGCTGGATGCCAGGGATATGCTGGGCGGGCTGCCCCTGGGCGGCGGAAGGATGCTCTGGTGCGCCACGGAGATGAATACCCGGGAGGAGATGGACCGGGCGGCGGAAACCGTCAGGGAGGTGCTGGGCGCATGAAGCTGATATTTGAACAGAGCGCGGCCGGGCGGGGCACGGCGTACCTGCCGGAGATCGATGTGCCGCAGGCGGCGCCGGATTTTAAGGAGCGGGAGAAGCCCCTGCGGCTGCCGGAGCTTTCCGAAACGCAGGTGGATCGGCACTATACCGCCCTGGCGAAGGAAACCCGGGGTGTGAACGGGGGATTCTATCCCCTGGGCTCCTGCACGATGAAGTACAATCCCGCCCTGCTGGAGGACGCGGCGGCGGCCCCGGGCTTTACGGATGTGCATCCCCTGCAGCCGGACGGCACGGTACAGGGCTGCCTGGAAGTCATGCGTCTGGCGGAAGCCTGCCTGGCGGAGATTACGGGCATGGACGCCGTCACGCTGCAGCCGGCAGCCGGGGCCCACGGGGAATTTACCGGGCTGCTGCTGATCAAGGCGTATCACCGGGCCAGGGGGGACGGGAAGCGGACAAAGATTCTGATCCCGGATTCCGCCCACGGCACCAATCCCGCCAGCGCGGTCATGGCCGGGTTTGAGGTGGTGAACATTCCCTCCGACGGGAAGGGATATGTGGATCTGCAGGCGCTGAAGGCGGCCGCGGGGCCGGATACGGCGGGACTGATGCTGACCAATCCCAATACGGTGGGGCTCTTTGACCCGAATATCGCGGAAATCACAAAAACCGTGCATGAGGCGGGGGGCCTGAACTATTATGACGGGGCGAACCTGAACGCCATTATGGGCATCGTGCGGCCCGGGGATATGGGGTTCGACGTCGTACACGTGAACCTGCACAAGACCTTTGCCACGCCCCACGGGGGCGGAGGTCCGGGCAGCGGGCCCGTGGGCTGCAAAGCCTTCCTGCGGGATTTCCTGCCGGGCATCCGCGTCGCGGAGGAAGAAGGC
>CADBTC010000069.1 GCA_902797445.1 uncultured Eubacteriales bacterium
CGGAGGATGCGGACTGGATAGACCGCTACGGCGGATATTGATTCAAAGAGTGAAGGCGCTGCAGAATGGGGTCCGCTTTGTCGGCAGTTCGTCCTGCATCATTCCGTTTTCCCCTGTTTTCCGTCCAGCGTGGACATAAACCAGGCAATCGCAAATCCGATGATCAGGCAGATGATGCTGGCGATCCAGGTTCCGGCGTTTGCCAGAGGGAAGCATTCCCGATTCTGCATCAGCAGCGCAACCGGGGATCCGATTACCAGGCCGAAAATGGCGCAGAACGTCAGCGCGGCATGCTTTTTCAGCAGGAAGTTCATGAGCTTTGCAATGAACACGATGCCAATCACAAGGCCGATCGTATAAGGTGCCAGAATGACCAGGCTGGACCAGTCCCCGCCCCGCAGGTCATTCATCGCGTTGATCACCGAATTATAATATCCCAGTAGCATCAGAATCATGGAGCCCGAAATGCCCGGAACAACCATGGTGGCGGACGCGATCGCGCCGAGTGGGATCATCAGAAGCGCCGTGCCGATGGAATGATCCACGGTTCTCATCTCCGGCGGATTCAGGAGGGGCAGCCCCACCACCAGCGCCAGGAACAGCAGGAAAAGAACCACGCCGGGGAATTTCGCCTTTCTCATATTCACCCGCTTGTAAATCGCGGGGAGCCCGCCGAGAATCAAGCCGATAAACGCGAAATTGGTGGGAAGCCGGGTGCCCGGGATCTCCTCGGCGTCCGTTCCCAGCAGGGTCCCAATCAGTGCGGCAAACGCAAACAGCCCGATCAGAACCCCGATGAGAATCGGCAGAATCTCCCGGAAGCTTTTCTTGAACTGCCTGAAGAGTTGATTGAAAGCGTAGATCAGACGGTCATAAATACCCATGGACACCGCCATGGTTCCGCCCGATACGCCCGGGATAATATTCGAAACACCGATCACAGCACCGCGCACAACATCAAGAATCCATTGCAGCATGGTCGAAACACCTCTTTCAGGCAAACAAATGAATACCGTTAATCACCAGCAGGCTTCCTACGCCCATAATGATGGCCGCCAGCATAACCCCCAGCAAAACCGCCAGAACGCTGGTTTTGAAATCCATATCCAGGATGCTCGCGGCCAGGGTTCCCGTCCAGGCGCCGGTACCGGGAAGGGGAATGCCGACAAACAGCAGAAGCGCGATGAACAGCCCCTTGGATCCGGCTTTCTCCTTGAGCTTTCTGCCAGCGTTATGCCCTTTTTCCAGGCACCATCTGAAAAAAGGGCCGATGTACTTTTTGTCCGCGCCCCACTCCAGGACCCTGCGCGCGAAAAAAAAGATGACTGGCACTGGCAGCATATTCCCAACCATGCACACGATATAGGCCGGAAGCGTGGGAATACCGTTGGCCAGCGCGTAAGGCAGGGCGCCTCTCAGTTCAATCAGAGGAACCATGGAAATCAGAAAGGCAATCAGATACTGTTTCAGCATATATCCTCCTCACGAAGCGGCACTTCGTTTCTGGCCTTGCGGCCGCGGTTGACGATCTGCAGCCGCGGACAGAATAGGTCTCCCTTTATTCCCGCAGCCCTGTGCAGACAACGGGCGTATTATAGCAAATCAGAAAATGGATCGCAAGCGCTTTCATTTTACGTCTCCAGCGCCTCCAGCATTTCGTCCCATCGTTCTTCCATGCGTTTTACCAGCGTCAGCTGAGCCCTGGCCCGGTCCAGGTTGTGCCGCTTCCGGTGGATGGCGAAATACCGATCTCCCTCCAGATCATCCGTCAGAAAACGCATTCCGTTTTCCAGAGCCATCATCCGTGCACCCCAGGGCAGGGAACAGATTTCCGCTTCTACCATTTCGCTTCCCGTTTCCGCCAGGAAGCCCCGCGTATAGGCTTTCACCAGATCCATGGACAGCTGCACCTTGCTTAAATCCCGCTCATCCTCCGGTGCCAGGCTTGCCCCGGTTCTGATGGCTTCCCCGTAATCATAGGCCATCAGGCCGGGCATCACCGTATCCAGATCCACCACGCAGATCGCCCGCCCTGTTTCCCGGTCCAGCAGCACATTATTCAGCTTTGTATCATTATGGGTCACCCGCAGAGGCAGCTTCCCCGCCGCCAGGCCTTCCGTCAACTTTCCGGTCCACTCCGCCCGTTTCAGGCAAAAGGCCAGCTCCTCCTTTATATCCTTCAGCCGGCCTTCCGGATCCTTCCGGGCTGCGTTTTCCAGCTGCTCCAGCCGCCAGGGGGTGTTGTGGAAGTTGGGAATCGTCTCATACAGGCTCGCTGCCGGGAAATCGTTAAGCCGCCTCTGGAATCGCCCAAAGGCCCGCCCGCATTCCTCGAACAGGGCCGTCGTATCGGGCAGATCCCGGCTGCTGGTGTTGGCAATATAAGGAAAAATCCGCCACCAGTTTCCCTTCCCGTCATAATAATAGGGCTTTCCGTCCTTCGCCGGGATCACCCGCAGGGTCTCCCGCTCCGGGTCTCCCCCATCCGCCTGGATCTTTTTTCTCAGATGGGACGTCACCGCCAGAATGTTCTCCTGCACCTGATCCGGATGATGGAACACGTGCTGGTTTATCCACTGCAGGATATACCGTCCGCTGTCCCCCGATATCGTTATCCGGTAGGTCCGGTTGATATGCCCGTTGCCGTGAGACTCTGCCTGAATGTCCCCCTCCGGCAAGTCAAAAGCCCGTACCGCCCGCAGTATTTCCTGATCCATCGTTTTCCACCGGCCTTTCCGTTATTCACGTTTCCGATTGTATCAGGATTTCCCCTTCCGGGCAAGACCGAATCATGAAGCGTTTCCTTCCCGGAACGCTGATGCCCCCCGGATGCTGCATGGTACAGTCCGCCTAACGAAATCATGCGCTTCGTGCCTTCGGCGGTCCTTTGGGGAAAGCGTCTCCGCCGCAAAAATACAAAAATAATCGATCTTCCCCTCCGCCCGGCCGATATGGTATACTTTTTACAGTGTTCAAATAGGAGGGCTTGCCATGGCTTATCGGGAGCTGATCAAGGACTTCAGCGGCATCCGCGGCATTCTCTGGGATCATCCGTCTTTGGCTTCCATGCCCGGGAAAAGCGCCGCATCATGAGCAAAAGAAGCTATGACGAGTAAGATCCATGATCACATCATCAGGCTTCCAGTGCAGAAGCGGAAAGGAGCAGCCTCATGCTGACCATTAAGGGCAAATATGCCACAGCCCTCTGCTATGCGAAGGTCATTGAGGAAGAGGCCATCGCCCAGATTCAGAAAATGTGCGATACGGAGCTGACAGAAGGGTGCCAGGTCCGCATCATGCCGGACGCGCATGCTGGAACCGGCTGCATCGTTGGCACCACCATGACGGTCAGAGATAAAGCCTGCCCGAACATCGTCGGCGTGGATATCGGCTGCGGCATGTACACCGTCCGGCTGAACGAACAGGACATCGACCTTGCCGCCGTTGACGAGGCGTGCCACTTTATTCCTTCGGGGCTGAACGTGTGGGAAAGGCCTGTGGAGGCCTTCTGCCTGACCGATCTGCTCTGCTATCCGCAATTGCTGGAGAAAGAGCGGCTGGCCTGCTCTCTGGGGACCCTGGGCGGAGGCAATCACTTTATCGAGATCGACCGGGCAGCCGACGGGGCCTTTTACCTGATCGTGCATTCCGGGTCCCGCAATCTGGGAAAGCAGACTGCGGGCTGCTATCAGCGCCTGGCCATCGACCAGCAGCGGGGCATGGACGACCTGGACGGACAGCGGAAAGCACTCGTTCTTTCCCTGCGGGAACAGCAGCGGTATGACGAGATTCAGCCAGCGCTGGCGGCCTTAAAAAAGGCGTACAAAGAAAAAAAGCCGGACGTTCCCGAAGAAATGTGCTGGCTGACCGGTGAACATCTGAAAGCATACCTCCACGATGTGGAAATCTGCCAGCGCTTTGCCAGAAGGAGCCGGGAGCTGATGGCGGAAATCATCCTGCAGCGCGCGCACCTTTCCTCGGCGGATGCTTTCCATACCGTTCACAATTACATCGACACGGAGGAAATGATCCTTCGCAAGGGGGCGATCGCGGCGCATCGGGGGGAAAAGGTACTGATTCCGATCAACATGCGGGACGGCTCTGTACTCGCAGTTGGCAAGGGCAATCAGGAATGGAACCAATCCGCTCCGCACGGCGCGGGCCGGCTGATGTCCCGAAGCCGAGCGAAGCAAACCCTCAGTCTGGAGACCTATCGGGCCGCCATGGCAGGCATCTATTCCACCTCCGTCAACGAAAACACCCTGGATGAAGCGCCCATGGCCTATAAGTCCCTTTCGGACATCATCGATGTCATCCGGGATACGGTCGATATCATCGATGTCATGAAGCCGGTCTATAATTTCAAGGCCGCGGAAGGAGAAGCGCCCTGGAAGAAAAAAGCAGGCACAGCCCCGTAACCATGCGGTCCCGCACATGAATCAGGGGATCGGCGCGCTGATCTCTTCCTGCGCCGTCAGGCAGAAAACCCGTCCATCTGCATGCTTGACAAGGGCAGGCGGCTTCTGTAAACTGCTTTCTGATCAGATCAATACATTCTGAGGTCAGAAAGCGGGAGGCGGCATGAAAGAAACGGAAGGAATGGCTTTTCTGGATCTGGAAGCGGATTCGGAAAGGCGCAAAATTCTGGATATCGGTGCACTGCGGGAGGGCAGCGTCTTCCACAGCGCGATGCTGCCCCCGCTGTTCGCCTTTCTGCAGGGCGCAAGGGTGCTCTGCGGGCATAACATCCTCCATTACGATCTTCCCCTGCTGAAAAAGGTCTCCGGCAAACGGTGGGCCGGGCCCGTCATCGATACGCTGTACCTCAGCCCCCTGCTCTTTCCGAAAAAGCCCTACCACGCGCTGCTGAAGGACGATAAGCTGCAAACGGATGAACTGAATAACCCGGTCAATGACTGTGAAAAGGCTCGCCGGCTCTATCTGGATGAGGTGGGGGCCTTTTTGGCGCTGCCGGAGGAAATGCAAAGGCTTTATGCGGACCTGCTGAAGGATGTGCCGGAATTCCGGTGCTTCTTTCTCCGCATGGGGCTGGAAGGGAACCTGGCCGGCCTGCCCGAGCGGATCCGCATGCTCTTTCAGGGGAATATCTGCCAAAACGCGCCCCTGGAATCTTTTCTGCGCGACGCGCCAGCCGAGCTGGCCTATGCACTGGCCCTGATCCGGGCCGGGGACGGCGATTCCGTTCCCCCGCCCTGGGTGCTTTGCACCTATCCCCGCCTTTCGGAAGTTCTGCGCCAGCTGCGGGCCGTTCCCTGCAGCGGGTGTTCCTACTGCGATGCGCGATTAAATCTGCGCAGCGGGCTGCGCCGGCTCTTCGGCTATTCGGATTTTCGCACCTATCAGGGAGAGCCCCTGCAGGAGCGGGCCGCCCAGGCCGCCATGCGCGGGGAATCCCTGCTGGCCATTTTTCCCACCGGAGGCGGCAAATCCATCACTTTTCAGCTTCCAGCGCTTTTGCAGGGGGAAGCAATGCACGGCCTGACAGTGGTCATTTCTCCCCTCCAGTCCCTGATGAAGGATCAGGTGGATCACCTGGAAGCGGCAGGGATCGTCTCCGCCGTCACGATTCACGGCTCCATCAGCCCGATTGAACGGGCGGAAGCCTGCCAGCGGGTGCTGGACGGGCGGGCCGCCCTCCTGTTCATCGCCCCGGAGCAGCTGCGCTCCCGTACGGTGCAGACGCTTCTGCGTTCCCGCACGGTGATCCGCTTCGTCATTGACGAGGCGCACTGTTTTTCCGCCTGGGGGCAGGAATTCCGGGTGGACTACATGTATATCGGGGATTTTATCCGGGAGCTGCAGGAAGCGCGCAGCGGAAAGGCGCCCATCGCCGTATCCTGTTTCACCGCCACCGCCAAGCAAAAAGTCATCCGGGATATTCAGGATTACTTTGCCAGAAAGCTGAACCTGCATCTGACCCTTTTCGCCACGGAGTCAGCGCGGGAAAACCTGCATTATACCGTACTTTTTCGGGAGACAGAACAGGAAAAGTACGATACCATGCGTCAGCTGCTGCGGGAACGGGACTGCCCGGCCATCGTTTACGCCTCCCGCACGAAAAAGACACTGGAGCTGGCCGAACGGCTGCGCAGCGACGGTCTCTCTGCCCGGGCCTTCAACGGAAAGATGAATCCGGCGGAGAAGACGGAGAACCAGGAAGCCTTCCTGCGGGGGGATGTGCGGATCATGGTCGCCACCTCCGCCTTCGGCATGGGCGTGGATAAAAAAGACGTGGGCATGGTGATCCATTATGATATTTCCGATTCTCTGGAAAACTATGTGCAGGAGTCCGGCCGGGCCGGACGGGACCCGGGAATTCGGGCGGAATGTTACGTGCTGTTTAACAATCAGGATCTGGACAAGCATTTTGTCCTTCTGAATCAGACAAAGCTCAGCATGGGAGAAATCCAGCAAGTTTGGCGGGCTGTCAAGGAGCTGACCCGGAGCCGGCCGGATATTACCTGTTCCCCGCTGGAGATCGCCCGGCAGGCCGGATGGGAAACCGCCGGGCCGGAAATGGAAACCCGGGTCAAGACCGCGGTCGCTGCCCTGGAGAATGCGGGATACGTAAAGCGGGGGCGGAACGTGCCGCAGGTCTTTGCTTCCGGTATCCGCGCCGCCTCCATGGCAGAAGCCGCGGAACGGGTCCGGAAATCGCCCCTCTTCGCCGGGGAGGAAGAGCGCAGCGCGCTGCGGATTTTGCAGTTTCTGATTTCCCGCCGCAGCATCGCCAAAGCCGGAAACGACGAAGCGGAAACCCGGATTGATTATATCGCAGACCTGCTGGGGCTGGAAAAGCGCGCTGTGATCGACACCGTCCATCTTCTTCGCCGGGAAGGCATCCTGGCGGATACGCAGGATATGTCCGCCTATCTGCTCGCCTCGGACAGCCAGCACAAATCAGAACTGCTCCTCCGCCGCTTCCTGGATCTGGAGCAGTTCCTGCTGGACCGGACCGCGGGGCAGAACAAACTCTTTGAGCTGCGCAGGCTCAATGAAGAAGCCCAGGACACAGGAAGGGGATTCTGCACCGTCCGGGCCCTGCGGACAATTCTCTACTACTGGACGCTTCGGGGATGGATCGGAAAAACGGAAAACCGGGAGCAGGATACGATTCGCCTGTCGTGGCTGACAGATGAAACCGTCGTGCTCAACCAGGTCAGCCGGCGGGCCGCTTTATGCGCTTTTTCGCTCCGAGAGCTGTATCACCGGGCAGAGTCGCAGACCGCAGCCGCGAAAAACGGACCCGAAGAATCGGGAACCTCCCCGGAGGTGCTGCCCGTTTCCTTTTCGCTGGTGGGCCTGTATATGAAATACACGGGCGGCGTACAGGGCGGCCAGGAGGCAGCCGCGCCCTCCGGCGGGCATTATACTGCCCCCCAGCAGGTATCCATGCCGCTGGATCAGAACCCCGTCACCCTGCACGACCTGGAGGACGCCCTGCTCTATCTGTCGAAAATCGGAGCCCTGCGGCTGGAAGGCGGCTTCCTGGTGCTGTATAACGGCATGGAAATTCACCGGATCGAAAGGGATAACCGGGTCCGCTTCAAGCAGAGCGATTACCGGCTGCTGGACGAGTTTTATCAGCAGAAGATCCAGCAAATCCATATTGTCGGCGAATACGCCAACATGATGGTGAAGGATTACGAGGCCGCCCAGACCTTTGTGCGGGACTATTTCCATATGGAATATAAAACGTTTATCGCGCAATATTTCAAAGGGGAACGGGAGCGGGAGATTCGCCGGAACATGACCCCGGAAAAGCATCGCCAGCTTTTCCGCGACCTCTCCGCCCGGCAGGCGGAAATCATCCGAGACGCGGAATCGCGGGTCATTGTCGTGGCCGCGGGACCCGGCAGCGGAAAAACCTGGCTGCTGACCCGCAAGCTGGCTTCCCTGCTTCAGATGGAGGATGTGAAGCATGAGCAGCTCCTGATGCTGACCTTTACCCGGGCCGCGGCCACGGAGTTCAAAAAACGGCTGAAGGAGCTGATCGGAAACGCCGCCAGCTTTGTGGAAATCCGAACCTTCCATTCCTACTGCTTTAACCTGCTGGGAAAGACCGGCAGCCTGACAGATGCCGCCAATGCGGTTCCGGACGCCGTACGCATGATCGAAAGCGGCGAAATCGAACCGGGAAGGGTACGCAAGAGCGTGCTGGTCATCGATGAAGCCCAGGACATGGACGAGAATGAGTACAAGCTCGTCCTGGCCCTGATGGGGCAGAACGAAAACCTGCGGGTCATCGCCGTGGGGGATGACGACCAGAATATCTTTGCGTTCCGGGGGGCCTCCTCAGGATACATGCGGCTTCTGGCCCGGGAGCCGGGCGCCCGGGTCTACGAAATGACGGAGAATTTCCGCAGCCTAGGCGCTGTGGTGGAGATGGAAAACGCCTTTGCGCACACCATGGCGGACCGGATGAAAACCATGCCTTTGCGGGCCGTACGGCCGGAAGCGGGCCGCGTGCAGGTCTTTCGCCACCGGGGAGGCCGCTGCTTCCAGTCCGTGGTCCGTCAGGTGCGGGAAACGTTCCGGGGAGGCAGCGCGGCTGTGCTCACCAGCACCAATGAGGAAGCCCTGCAGTTTTTCACGCTTCTTCGACGGGAGGGGCTGAAAGCGAAGCTGATTCAGAATATGGACGGCTTCTCTCTGGAAAACCTGCTCGAAGTACGGGTCTTCCTCCGCTTTCTGGATCAGGGAATGAAGGATGCCTCTGTTATCCCGAGGGAGCTCTGGGACAGTGCAAAAGCCCATACCGAAAAGCGCTGCCAGGGAAGTACTGCTCTGGCGCTGTGCCGAAACCTCTGGCGCGACTTTGAGGAAACCGCCTCCGGATGGTACCGCTCGGATCTGCGTCAGTTTATTCAGGAATCCCGGGAGGAGGATTTTTCGGAGGACAGCCGGGAAACCATCACCGTTTCCACCGTGCACAAGGCCAAAGGCCGGGAGTATGACCAGGTCTGGCTGTATCTTCCGGATGCCCGGGGCCGGGACGAGGATGCAAAGCGCCGGATCTATGTGGGCATCAGCCGTGCCAGGCAGGAGCTGTATCTTCACTGTGATGCCGGGAACGGCCTGTTCGATCTGCCGGAGGGCGTGCCGGTCGCGGAGGTGACGGACTCGGAGCCTGAACCGGCGGAAGTGCTGATGCAGCTGGGTCACCGCGATGTGGTGCTTGATTATTTTCTGTCCCGGGAAAGCCTTCTGGGCCGGCTCCGGTCCGGGCTTCCCCTGTGTCTGGCGGACGGATACCTGACGGTGGCACAGGACGGAAAGCAGGTCCGGGCAGCCAGGCTTTCCCGGGCCTGCGCAGAACGGATCGGGGCGCTTGAGAAAAAGGGGTATGCCTTCCGAAAAGGGAACATACGCTTCCTGGTCGCCTGGAAGGGGCAGGATCACGCGGAGGAATGCTGGGTTCTGCTGGCGGATCTGGTCTTTTTGCGGAAAGCGTGATTGCCGTCCGGGAAGGACTAAAGCTTCAGACAGCAGTCCAGCAGCTTCTCTCCATTCCCGCCCGCATTGCGGAGCGCGTCAGGCAAATCCGGCCCTTCCGGCAGCAAATGGCGGACGGCCAGGGCTGCCATCCGCCGTTTGGTTGAAAAAAACAGGGCCGCTTTCGCGGCCCTGCGGGATTCCGGAGGTCTCGGGGAAGGCCTCCGGGGGAATATCATGCATATGAATCCGTCCCCGGTTCACCGGCGGGCGGCTTTTTCCGTTTTTCAGGCTTCCGGTTCCAGCAGACCCAGGTTCCCGTCCTTCCGGAGGTACAGCACGTTGGTCCGGTCTGTATCCACATTGACGAAAACAAAGAAGCTGTGCCCCAGCAGTTCCATTTCGATCGTGGCGTCTTCCACGCTCATCGGCCTCACCGGGAAGGTCTTCCGGCGAACCACCTTCAGCTGCTCCTCTTCCGGCTCCTCCTCCAGATACTCGGGCTCCGGCATGGCCGTGAAGGCATCCTCCCGCAGCCGCTTGGACAGCTTGGTCCTGTGCTTGCGGATCTGCCGCTCCATCTTGGTCAGCGCCTGATCAATCGCCACGAAAAGGTTCTGATCGGCGGCTTCGCTGCGGAGGATGACATTGTTCCCCATGGGAACCGTAATTTCCACCACCCGGTTATCGTTCTTTTCCTTCCGCATCCGGACCTGCATCTCCGTATCCGGCAGCAGATACCGGCTCATGGTATTGGTTTTCTTCTCGATCCGCTGGGTAATTCCCGGGGTCACTGACATGTTCCGCGCGTTAATGGTGAGTTTCATATGTTTGGTTGAGCTCCTTTCGTGTCCTGATTTGCTTTCACAGGAAATAGGATCCGTTTTGCGTCATCGGATACGCAAAGATCACGCAGCACAGGCTTCTCCTTCTCTTCAGAAGCCGGTCCTCCGTGAAAGCACCCCTGCCATGGGCATCACGCCCTTCCTTTATGGTTTACACATGTTTTATTCGGCATCCTTTCCGCCATTTCCTGCCATGTTCTAAAATAATTTTTCCTTTTCCGGGGACGTCTCGCCCGCTGCCCGCTTTCATTCGATTCTCCCCCAAAAGCAGGGAATAAAACACCTTCCGCAGAATGTATATATGTTATCCCTTTCCGCAAGGCTTCCCGGATGCCGGGTTTCCGTCCGGAGGGGGATGATTTCGCTGATGAAAGAAGGTTCCTTCGCTTGAAAGCCTACTTCCTTCCCCTGGGGGCCGGGGCAGATCAGTCCCTGCCCGCGATGCTCTCCGCTGTCAGCTGCGGGGCTGCCCGGGACATTCCCGCCGTCTCCGTCCTGCGGATTGCGTCCGCAGCCCCCTCCCCGCTTTCTGACGCCATGGCCGCGGATCTGAACGCCTGCCAGCGCTTCTTCGCCGGGAAGGATGCCTTTGCCTTTTTTCGCACAGCGTGGACCCTGTCCGCATGGCAGCCTGCGCTGCCGGGCCGGGACGCACTGGCGTCAAATGAAAACAGCCGTCTGCTGCTCTCTGCCCTCCGCGGGCAGGGGCCGCTTGCCTATGCGGCGGATCCGGAAGCGGTCTCCTGGGGGCTGTCCGCTCTGCTGGAAGGGCTGGAGGCGCCGCGGGACGATTCCCCTGCACCCGGCGCTTCCGCGGGTCTCACGGATCCCCTTCAGCCCTTCCGCCATCTGTTGGCCAGTCTGCGGAGCGATCTGGCCAGCGGAGAGGATGTGCGCCTGGTGCTGTACTGCCATCTGACGGAGCCCTATGCCGCCGGTCTGGCCCTGGGCCTGCTCCGTTTTTTTCACACGTGTTTTCCCGATCGCGCGCCTTTTATCGGGCTGATCGCCGCCGCCTGCCCTCAGGGAACCGGCGCGGAGGAACAGCGTGCCCGGGTCCGGGATGTCCTGACCGTCCTGCGCAACCGGAACCTGATCCGTCCCGCTGAAGGCCGGGATACCCTTGGGGGCGACGCCTTCTGGCTGCTGGGCCTTCCGTCCGCCCTGGCAAAGGAGGAGGGGGGCAGCCGCCTGCTGGACTGGGAAGCCGCCCGGATTCTGGGAGACATCTTTGGGTCTCCACGGGTTCCCACCCCTGGCCTGCATACCCGGGAGCTCCCCGGAACGCTGACGCTGCAGTCTCTGGATGAGCAGGCCAAGCCCTTTGCCGCTTTCCTGCGTGGATCCTGCTGGTGCCTTTGCGATCTGTTTCCGGCGCTGCGCTCCTTCTTTGAGCACCCGGTGCGCCTGCGGTCCCTGGCTCCGGCTACCCGGGGCGGGCTTTTCCACCGGCTTTTCCGGGAAAGAGGGCTGCCGGAGGAGCTGGCGCTGCTGGAGCGGACGCTCAGCGCCCTTCTTTTGCAGATTCTCTCCCTCCTGCGGTCCCTTCCCGCTCCCCTGCGGGACGCGGAGGCGGATTCCGCGCTCTGGCACGAGGCCGTGAAGGCCTGCGGCCGAGCTGTAACGCTGGGCGCGGAATACGATGTTTCCATGAAGGAAGCCGAGGATTCCGGGGTGGACAAGGTTGCCCCGGTGCACCGGGTTTCCATGTCCGATACCGAGGAAGAGCAGCTGATGCGGAAGCTGGACGCCATGTCCCGGGAGGTGGAACAGCTGCTTTCCGACCGGCAGGCCGTCTTTGATCAGATTGGCGGTTTTCGGGCCCGCCAGGCCCTGGAGGACTGCCTCAGCCGCTGCCAGGTCGCGGAAGTCAGCGCCCGGGAAAAGCTGTCCGTTATGCCCTCCGCAGAGCCGGAGGAGCGCTATGCCCTGGGGCTGCAGGAGCGGCGTGTGCGCCTGCTCTCCGCTGCCGTTCGTCGGTGCGAAAAGGATCTGGAGGCGCTCTGCAGCCCAGCCAGCCTGGAAAGGCCAGCAGCCCAGGGCGTTTCCGCTCCCTTTGCCGGCGAGATCCTGGATCCCTCCCTGGCGGAGCAGGCCTTCCTGATGCTGACCATGGAGGGCGAAAAGGCGGAGGCCGCCGCCAAAGCCCTGCGGGAGGGACTGGGAGGGCTCCTGAAGCATTATCCGCTCAATGATGTCAAAATGCTCCTGAAAAATCTGCTCTCCGTCTGCCGGATGCCGGAGTCGGACGCGCCTTTGCGCAGCCTGATGGCCGGGGTCTTTTCCGTATGCGGCGTGGAAGTGTCCGGCCTGCGCTTCCAAAGCGCCGGGGAGCTGCCTGCCCTGCCTCTTTTGCCGGACATGCGGGCAGAGGGCCGGTTTTTTACCCTTTCCGCGGTCCCGGATCTGATTCTCGCTCCCGCTGCGCAGGACGAAACGGCGGAAAAGCGAGGACTGCTGGGCTTCCTGCTCCTGCGGGAATACCGGCGCCGCTCCGGAGAGGATGCCGCGCTTTGCTTTCATCCGCTCCGCGGGGAGGATGGGCCCCTGTGCCGGGCCTATCTGGCTGCCCGCGGGGTAAAGGAAGCCACCCTGGCCTGCCTGGGGCGGGAGGACTGGGACAGAGAGCTGCCCCTGTCCGTGTTGCTGCCGGGAACAGGGCTGGAGCCCGCCCGGCTGTCCGGTGCCCAGGCCGATGCCTTTCCCTCCTTTCTTCTCTGGCTGAACCGGGAGACCCTCCGTTTCGAGGATCCCTGCGCCTTCCTTTCCGATGGGGACCGCCAGATGCTGACGCAGCAGCTGACCCGTCTGCGGGCAGCGCTTAACGCGTCCGGGGACCGCACCTTCGCGGATTTTCTCAGCGCCTGGCATACCGATATCATGCAGGCTCCCAGAGCCGCGGAGGAAGACGACCTGCTGCCGATCCGCCTGCGGGTAGCCTGCGGACTTTTCCGTCTGCCCGTCTGGAAGACGGATCTGAAGCGTGTATCCGCCTTCTTCGAGTCCGACCTGTCCGGGGATCCGGTATGCGCAGCGCTGGCCGGGCAGCAGGATTTTCTCCCGCCGGTGTGTCAGATCCGCGAGGAGGTTACCTATACGTTCCGGGGGACCCCCATCGCCCGGGAAAGCGCATCCTGCCTGTTGAAAAGCCCCAACATACCGGAAGAGCGGCATTTTCTTTCCTCTCTGGGCGAGGAATGTGCGGTTCTGCTCCGCTCCTCCGATGACTATCACGACGCACTGGCCGCGGGCATCCAGGAGCTGCTGGACCGCTTCCCGTCCGCCGATCCCATAGCCCGGGAAGCGGCGGAAGCCGTCCTGCGCGAGGCGGAAGCCCCCATCGCGGACGCGGTGACAGAGCTGACCTGGCCCTGGGATACGGTATCCGCCTCTGTTTTGACGGTGCTGTCCGAATGTCTGGGGCCCGACCTGGCCGCAGCCGCTCTGCGGCCCTTCAGCGATCTGCTCGTCCTGTTTCCCGCCCGGGGCGGCGAAATCATCGGGGACCATCTGCTCTCCGCCTGCTGCCAGATTCAGCGGAATCAGCCGAAAGACGCCGATATCCCGATCAGCTCCGGGGAGACCGGCGCTGCCGCGGAGCGTCCCGCCTCCCCGGCTTCCGGGGAAGCGTTCCTCCCGGCCGGCGGTTTCGGTCAGGCCGCTCCCCTTCCCGATGCCCAGCCAGAAATTCCCGCTGTTCCCGCCGATGCGGTCCTGCCCCCCCTGAGTCCGGATTTTGCCAGCGCGATCTGCCGCCTGCCCAAGGGGCAGAGCCTGATTCACAGCCGGTTTCTGTCCTTTGAAGCGGAGGGGACCGGCATTCAGGTCACGCTGACGCTGGAAGGCGCCTTTACCCTGAAGCTGACCCGGCTGTACAGCTCGGATGAGCAGGTCCCGCTGTATTCACACGATCTTCCCTCTCTGGCGGTATGGCCTTCCCTGCCCTTCCCGCCGGATCGCTGGCGCGCGTATTTTTCCTGGGCCCACAGCGACGGGGATTTCCGTTTCAGCGTCCTGACCCAGGAAGAGGAACGGGCACTGGAGGGCCCTGCCCCCCGCTTTGCCCTGATGACGGAGCGCTATCCCCTCTGCTTCCTGCTGTCCCGGGGCGGCCGGACCGCCGGTGCGCTGCCGAATCTGCTGCCGGTGCCGGAGAGTTCGGAGGGATTGGTCTGGACCGCCTCCATGGATTTCGGCAC
>CADBTC010000070.1 GCA_902797445.1 uncultured Eubacteriales bacterium
AAACGATGATACGTTTATCGGCAGAAGAATTCTGACGCTGATTGAACACGAGATCAGCTACTACGCCATGCACACGAATTTTGATGTGCTCGGCATGGCGCACATCAACGAAAAACAGCTGGATCTGCAGGATACCCATGTGCTGGAGATGACGCGGGAAATAGACGGGATCGTCGAAGGGATCGGACGGGTAGGGTATCTGCCCGAAACAATGACCCTCACAGACTTTGCGGAGTACGTGCGGACAAGGATGGGCGTTGAAGCAGTTCGCTGCTATGGCCCCGAGCAAAAGGAAGGAGCCGGAGAGACTCTCGTCAGCCGGGTCGCCGTCTGCGGCGGGTCCGGTAAAAGTATGATCGATGCGGCCGTCGAGGAAAAGGCACAGGTTCTGGTAACGGGGGATATTGATTATCATTCTGCCATAGATGCGCTGGCAAACGGTCTCTGCATTATCGATGCCGGACATTATGGCACGGAATATGTATTTATCTCCTATATGAAAAAGAAACTGGAAAAACTGTTTCCTGAACTGATCGTGAAAGGAGCAAAGATAAGGCAGCCCTATCAGGTTATATCCTGAGCCGGAAAGGAGAAGAGCATGTCAGATGCTGTGTTTCAGGTCACTGTAGAGAATAGGTCAGGAGAATATCCCGTCGGTACACCTTACGGTGAGATCCTGCAGGAGCTGGCGCCGGAAAAATTGTCCGACACCATGCTGATCCTCGCAGATGGAACGCTCCGGGAGCTTCACAAACCTCTGTTGAAAAGCTGCACGGTCAAATGTGTCATGCGGGACAGCGAGATCGGCAGAGAAACTTACAAGCGGAGCCTGAACTATCTGTTTCTGAAGGCGCTTCGTGATGTGACTGGGAAGGATATTACCGTACAGGCTGTTCTTTGTTTTGCAAACAGCAATGGACTCTATTACACGATAAATGGAAGAGAAACAGACGCTGCTCTTGCGGATGCCGTGCGGGACCGGATGAAAGAGCTGGTCAGTGCAAAACTGCCGATTGAAAAGGAAAAAGTCAAAACTGCCTATGCGGCAAGTATGTTTGAGCAGCAGGGGATGACAGACAAAAAAGATTTGTTCCGCTTCCGGCGGGGTTCTCTCGTGAATACCTACCGGCTGGAAGACTATTATGACTACTGCTATGGATTCATGGTATGGCATACAGGTTATCTTCCGTATTTTGATATTGCTGTCTATGAGAACGGATTGGTTCTTGTTCTGCCGGACGCTGCTGACGGAAAGACTATGCGGCCGTTTACGCCGTACCCGAAGGTATTCCGCGTCCAGCAGCTTTCGGAAAAATGGGGAGACCGTCAGGGAATCAATAATGTGGCCGATCTGAATCGTGCCATTACACTGCAGCAGTTCAGCCAGCAGATGCTGGTCACCGAGGCCCTGCAGGAGGGAAGGATTGCAGAGATCGCGTCGGACATTCAGAAACGGGGCAATGTAAAATTTGTCATGATCGCCGGACCGTCGTCTTCCGGGAAGACGACCTTCTCCAGAAGATTATCCATTCAGCTGATGGCGCGCGGACTGACGCCGCATCCTCTCAGTCTGGACAATTTCTACAGGGATCGTGCCGACTGTCCCAGAGATGAGAACGGAGAATTGGATTTTGAGTGTCTCGAGGCACTGGATGTGGATCTGATCATGCAGACGCTTGCAGATCTGCAGCGGGGAAAACGCGTGGAGATCCCGCATTTCAATTTTCTCACCGGGTCTCCGGAGTTTAAGGGGGATTACCTGCAGCTGCACGATGAGGATATCATGGTGATCGAGGGAATCCATGGCCTGAACCCGAAACTCAGCGAAAAGCTTCCCGAGGGATCGGTCTATCGGATTTATATCAGTGCTTTGACCACACTGAATATTGATGCGCATAATTACATTCCGACGACCGATGCGAGGCTTCTGCGCAGGATCGTGCGGGATTATTATCACAGAGGGACATCGGCCTGCGAGACGATCGAGCGCTGGGCATCCGTACGGAATGGAGAAGAAAAATACATTTTCACTAATCAGGAAAATGCGGATGAAATGTTCAATTCCTCTCTGCTGTATGAATTGTCTGTCCTGAAGGTTTATGCCGAACCGCTGCTGTATCAGGTTCCGACAGACAGACCGGCTTATCTGGAAGCTAACCGGCTGTTGAAATTCCTGGACTATTTTCTCGGGCATCCCTCAGAGGATGTCCCCAAGAACTCCATTTTGAGGGAATTCATCGGCGGAAGCTGTTTTGATGTGTAGCAGTCCACGCAAGCCTTGCCTCTATGTAAAAACTGCTCTATAATAAGCATGTTTTGCGAGTGGGACATGCGGTCGCGGCCGGAAGGACCGAAAGGGACCGGCTGAGGAAAGTCCGGGCTTCACAGGGCAGGATGCCGGATAACGTCCGGCGGA
>CADBTC010000071.1 GCA_902797445.1 uncultured Eubacteriales bacterium
GACGGATCAGGACGGGCATACCCTGGAGAATGTGCCCTGTGAGCCCGTTCAGGACGGCTATATTTCCTTCGATCTGCCGCCCTACTCCTCCGTCGTCCTGGCCAATACCGCCCTGCAGCAGCCCCGGGCCGCCGCGGAGAAGGATCCGGAGAATGCATAATCGGGACCGCGGGACCCCTGTCCCGCTCCCCTTCTTCCCGTTTTCCTGTCACCGGCCGCGGGCCATGCGCAGCCGGGCAGTCCATCCGTACCAATGCGGTCTGCCTGCCTCGAAGCAGACTAACACCGTCAAAAAAACCGGCACAGCGCCGGTTTTTTTATTTCAGCAGTTTTTCCAGTTCGTTTCTGACCTTCTCCTCCGCCAGCAGCATCGTCAGCAGCGGGGAAAACTGCCTGTTTTCCTCCCGGAAGACTGTTTGGAGCGTATCCGCCATGTCTCCCCGGAACGTATCCGCCAGGAAAGAGGCCAGCCCCACCGTATCCGCCATCTGGCGATAGGGGGATTTTGTCCGCTCATATTCCTCCGGATATCCGCCTCCGTTATACCACGCGTGATGCCCCAGCGCCACCTCCGCGAAAGGCCGGCCGGATGGATGCTTCATCAGCAGGTCATGGCCGATCACCGGATGCAGCTTCCGGATTTCCTCCTCCCGGTCCATGGGCTTCCGGCACACCCGCTCCCGATTCATGGTGGTCTGGCCGATATCGCAGAAGATCCCGCATTCCCGGGCATACTGCCTGATGGCCGCGGTTTTCACCGCCTCCCGGGCATCGCGGCCTGCCTGAAAATGCTCCGAATCGGAGGCTTCGTTTTCCTCCGCCCAGAGCGGAAGATCGTCATAGAAAGCCGGATCCCTGCGCAGGGCCGCTTCGGCCAGAACCGCGCTAAGCTCCCCGACTTTTTGTCCGCGCCGCCAGTCCGCCGGAAAGAATTTCCGGATCAGCCCGCAGATCAGGTCCTTCCAGGCGGGCGCGCCGGGCACCTCCAGATAGTCCTCGAAGGGCAGCAGCACGTTGAACATCGTATAGTCCCCGTACGCTTCCGCCGGGCAGGTCATCAGCGTCCGCTCCATTTTCCGCAGCGCCCTGGCCAGAAAAGCCCGCCGGCCCGGATTGTCCCGCAGGACCTTGTTCTTACGCATCAGCTTCCCGTAATGGATGGGCAGCTGCACATTGCCGTACAGCCCGTCCATGTCGTACTGATCCCACGGCGTCTCCTCGATCAGCCGCTGCAGCCGGTTGGCGGTAATCTCCGGGTTCACATATCCGCAGCTGTATTCCATCTCGTAATAGGGCCACAGCCATCGGACGCTGGGCGCGGCGGCATGCTCCTCCGGCCGGAAAACCTCGTAGCAGGAATCCAGCACCTCGCTGAGCTCGTCGGCGCTCAGATCCCCCCGGGACAGGGATTCCCGGTTGCTGCTCATCTGCTGATGCAGCGCCCGTTCAAACCGATCCCAGGGCAGTCCCGGCGCCTCCGCCCGGCAGGCGGGACTCCGCACCGCCTGCAGCGCCCGGCTGCTGGCCCGGATCTTTCCCCGTGAATCCGCGGCACAAAGGGCGATATTGGCCATGGCCCGAATGACGTATCCCTTCGCCTCCTCGGTTTTCAGCGAAGCATATTCCCGGAAAAAAGAGGCCGCCTCGGTAAACACCATTTCGTTTTCAAACCGCGGGGAATTCTCCCGCCCCTCGGCCAGTCCCGTCAGCATCCGCCGCTGATAATACAGTCCCATTCCCAGCCGGTACAGCTCCCGGATCACCGATTCCCGGTCCCGCCGGATCCGATACATCCGCAGCAGCGCTTCGTGAATGGCGATATAGACCCCCGTATCCAGATTGACCTTCCAGTCCAGCGCCTGGTCTCCAAAGGCGGTCAGCTCCGCGATTTCCTCCGGCGAAGCTTCCGGCAGCCGGTCCAGCAGCGGAAAGAAGTGCTCGGTCAGCAGCCGGTTGTTCCGCTCCTTCAGCGTCTCCGCCCGCTCCGCGTTCGGCCGTTCCCGGGCTTCCGC
>CADBTC010000072.1 GCA_902797445.1 uncultured Eubacteriales bacterium
CACCGCGCTGAAGCAGCTGGTTGACGCCTATGTTGAATATTACGCGTCCCAGGGAGCCGATACGGACGACCCCGCCTTTATGGCTGCTGTACAGGGATTGGGCCTTCGCTGGGCCATTGACAGCGCGCTGTACGCCCAGAAGGCAAAAGAACTGCAGATTCCCGAAATGACGGAAGAACAGAGGGCGCAGCTGGAAAGCGACACCAAGGCCGTCTGGGAAGAAAATGTGGCGTACCTCATGTCCGCCCAGGGCCTGGCCGAGGATGCCAGCGAGGAGGAAAAAGCCGCGGCCCGGGAGACGGTGCTGGCTGCCATCCAGGAGATGTACGGCTATACCGAGGAATCCTATATCGCCGGATATGTGGAAAGCAACGAGGAAATGCAGATCCGGGAGAACGTGGAAAAGGCCGTGCTGGGCGAGATTGTCCTGAGCGACGAGGAAGCGACCGCCTATTTTGATAAGCTGGTGGAAGCGGACCGGCAGCAGTACGAAGGCAACATCTTCATGTACGAATACATGACCAATTACTATGGGCAGACCAGCTACTATGTGCCGGAGGGATACCGGGGCGTGACCCACATTCTGCTGAATGTGGACGAGGATCTGATGAACAATTACACGACGCTGGCCGCCAAGCTGGAGGAGCAGCAGGAGAAGGCTACCTCTGACGAAGCCATCGAGGCAGAGGAAGGGAAAACGGCTCAGACGGCGGAAACCGCGGCGCCTGCCGAGAAAACAGCTGAAGCGGCCGCTGAACCCACCGAAGCACCGGAGGAGCCCGTGACAGAGGAAATGGTCGCGGCGGCCAGGCAGGCGATTCTGGACAGCGTGCAGCCTACCGTGGATGAGATCATGCAGAAGTTCGAGGCGGGCACGCCCTTCGCGGATCTGATCGCCGAATATGGCAACGATCCGGGAATGACGCAGGAACCCAATAAGAGCAAGGGGTATGCGGTTCATGCCCAAAGCATCGCCTACGATCCGGCCTTTAAGGAAGGGGCTATGAGTCTGGAAAAGGTTGGGGATGTGAGCGAGCCCGTGCTGGGTTCCTACGGCGTCCATCTGATTCATTACACCCGGGATATCCCTGCGGGCGCCGTGGAGCTGACGGACGAGGAATGGGAAGACATTCATGCCCAGGCCCTGGCGGAGAAAGAGAATGAACTGGTGGACGCCATGATGAACAAGTGGCGGGACGAGGCGGACATCCAGTATACCGCGGAAGGACAGGCGCTGCTGGACGAGGCGGCCGCAGCTAACGAAGCTTCTGAGGAGACTGTGGCGGCCACGGATGCGACGGAGGAAGCGCTGGCGGATGAGACCGAAGCGCAGCCTGCGGACGGGCAGTAAGCGGCATGCGTGCGGGATAAAAAAGAAACCGGTATGACTGACAGCCGGGGCGTATGCCCTGGCTGTCAGCTGTTTTTGCCGAAGGGAGACAGGATGGCAGCGAGATGCACGGTTTATTTGGCGGAGGTATCGGCTCTGTCCGATCCGGCGCTGTTCGCGGCGGGGATGGAGCGGGTTCCGGAAAGCCGGCGGGAAAAAGTGCGCGCCCTGCGGCACGAAGACATCCGCCGGCAAAGTCTTGGGGCGGGACTGCTGTTGGTCCTGGCGCTGAAAGAGCGGGGCGCGGAGGGCTGTGATGCCCGGGTTCTGGAATCCTCCCGAGGGAAGCCCTATCTGCCGGATTTCCCGGAAATGCATTTCAATCTGAGCCATGCGGGGATCTGGGCGATGTGCGCCGTGGGGGACGGGGAGCTGGGATGTGACACGGAACGGGTTGGCCGGGGACGCGAACGGCTGGCAGCCCGTTTTTTACATCCGGAGGAGCAGGCGTATCTGGCCTCCTTCGGCGGGGAGACGGAACGGGAATGGCAGCGGGCCTTCACCCGGATCTGGACCCGAAAGGAAAGCTGGCTGAAAGCCGCAGGAACGGGGATAACTGTTTCCATGAATCACTTCAGCGTATTGAGGGATCCGCCGGGCCTGCGCTTTGCGGATCCGCCCGAGGCGCTGCGGGAAGCTGCCAGAAGGGCGACGGAGGACCGGCGTGCGGGAGCCCCGGCAGAGGGTGAAGAATACCTGTATTCCCTGTGTGTCCGACGGAATGAGACGGATCCTGAATGGAGGATTGTGCGGATTGAACAGATGCTGTAAAAGGCGAAGAAAAGATGCCGGAAATTGGTTCCGGGTTCTTTTCTTTTTGGGGATTTTGTGGTATAATTTCATGTCCGGAAACGTTTGATTTTTCAAGGCGCGGACGGCATTTTCGGGGCGAACTGATAGGTCTGAATTTTGACCAGATCAGACATCGAAAAAAGACTATTCCGGGGCGAAAACGAAGAGACAAAGCGCGATATCGAGAAAGGGCAAACATGGCAGAGGAACTGGAGCGGAAGACGGAAGAGAATCTTGAGAGCGAAATGCAGGTGACCTCCGATTACGGGGAGGAGCAGATCCAGGTGCTGGAAGGCCTGGAGGCGGTTCGGAAGCGGCCTGGCATGTATATCGGCTCTACGGACGTGCGGGGTCTGCATCATCTGGTATACGAAATTGTGGACAACTCTGTGGACGAGGCGCTGGCCGGATACTGCCATGAGATCGACGTGACGCTGAACAAGGACGGCAGCGTGACGGTCAAGGACGATGGGCGCGGCTTTCCGGTAGGGCTGCACCCGAAGATGCAGCGGCCGGCCGTGGAGGTCTGCCTGACCGTCCTGCACGCGGGCGGAAAGTTCGGCGGCGGGGGATATAAGGTATCCGGCGGGCTGCACGGGGTGGGCGCCTCGGTGGTGAATGCCCTGAGCGAGCACTTCACCGTGACGGTCTACCAGAACGGGCAGATTTACCAGCAGGAATACTCCCGGGGCAAATACCTGTACGACCTGAAGGTTATCGGGACGACGGACCGGACGGGGACCACGATCCAGTTCTGGCCCGATATCCGCAGCGCCGAGAACCCGGAGGGAATATTCGAGGAAGGCGTGTCCTTCGAATACGAAACCCTGCGGAACCGGCTGCGGGAAATGGCGTTCCTGAACAAGGGAATCCGGATCATCTTCCGGGACGACCGGCCGGAGGAACCCAAGGAAAAGGAC
>CADBTC010000073.1 GCA_902797445.1 uncultured Eubacteriales bacterium
CCCTAATTCTCTTCTTCAGCCCGCAGCGCCGTATAGGTTCCCGCGGCGATTTCGGGATTTTCCTTCCGAACGCGAAGCACCCGCTGATAGTGCCGCAGAAGGCTTCCCGGCTTTTCCAGCTGGCTTAGTACCGGTTCGCCGGTCTGGCTGGCATACGGGAACTTGGCAAACGAAGTAGCCTACTGGAATTATTGGAGAACATGCCGCAAACCCTTACGGCAGACCGCTTTGCGGGATGCCGACCTATCAGGTGCAGGTCGTGTCCTGGTACGACAACGAGAACAGCTACACCAGCCAGATGGTCCGTACCATCAAGTACTTCGCTGAGCTGCAGTAATTCCCGGAACCATTTGCCCGTCCTGCGTTCTGCAGGACGGGTTTTTCAATAATATTGCCTGAAATCCAGAATCATATAGATCACCGCTGCAAAAGTATCATAAGGTTGCTTTTTTGCTTGCTCCATGATAAACTGCGCGTAATAAAGGCACACATGATGCCGCTTGGAGAGATGGAAAATGATGAAAACCAGACGATTTTTCAGAACCCTGATGGCCATCCTTCTGCTGGTGGCCTGCTTTACCTGCTCGGTGGATCTGCCCCTGATGCGAAGGGCGGAAGCCGCGGCTGCGAAGACAGACGCCTATATCGTTACCTGGGATAACCGGACCATCCGGGCGGGCAAAACCTTCGGCTGGTCGGATAACGGGCAGACCTATACCTCCCCGCTGACGATTTATTACTCCAACGCGGATACGATGCGTGTCCGCCTGCTCAACGGGAGAGGCAAGGTGGTTAACGGCCAGGACCAGAGCTGGAACCTGTCCTGGGCGAGCGGCTCGGTCAGCTGGAGCGGCTCCGTTCCAAAGGGCAGCGATCCCGGCACCTATAAGGTCCGCGTGGACCTGACCAGCGGCAAAAGGACGCGCACGTTCAACTTCAACTGGAAAGTCACCAAATACGTGCACACCGCCCTGCCCACGGATTCCATGCAGCGGAAGTTTAACTATCTGCAGTATATGCTGCCGCAGGGGAAATTCTGGAATCATGGCGTGAGGGGTGTTACGACCATCCGGCTGGACAACGGCATGACCACCACCATCAGCTCCAGCCGGTGCAACGCCTGGTCCCACAAAAAGGAAAACTTCCGCGACCGCGCCGCCACCTGCAATTACGCCAACAACGGCTATCAGTGCCACGGGTTTGCCATGATGCTGGCAACCTATGTCTGGGGTTCGGAACCCACGAATCGGTCCAAGGTTACCGATCCGTCCGCTGCCGACACCCTGGAGCCCGGGGACGTGGTGCGCTTCCTGAAGGACAAGCACACGATTTTCGTGCTGAGGGTGGAAAAAGGCACCGTCTATTTCGCCGACTGCAACTGGGGGCAGACCTGCCGGATCCGCTGGAACGGAAAGATTTCCGCGAAAAAACTGAAAAAGACCTTTTCCTACGTATACAAATACAGCATGCGGTAAATCCCGGTTCCCAGGATAGACCACCGGTCCGGCGCGGGCCGTATGTAAAAAACGCTCCGCATCTTCTGCCGAAGGTGCGGGGCGGATTTTTTTTCGAAGAACATATGGAAACGAAACAGGCGGATCCCATCAGGCAGTGGCCTGCATTGACAGATGACAAAGGCGGGGAACCAATCGACCGTTCGCTAAGGGGTTTTTGCCGGCTTTACAGGCTGATCTTTCCCATGACGACCGGATGCGCGGCCCCCGTTACGGAGGGCATATTGTTCTGCTGTCCCCGGATGCACTCGTTGGCGAGGATGGCGAAGGCGACCGCTTCCTTGGCGTCGCTGTTGAGCCCCAGATCCTCGTTCAGCAGGACGGGGATCGAAACCTCCCGCCGAATGTCCCGGAGCAGGGTCGGGTTCCGGCTTCCGCCGCCGCCCACGACCAGTTCGTCCGGCTTTACGGGACACATGTCCCGCACGGCGATGCCGATGCAGGCCGCGGTGAACCGGGTCGCGGTCGCCAGGATATCCGTCCCGGACAGCCCCAGTTCCTTTCCCTTTTCCATCAGCCGGTCCACATAAGGTGCGCCGTAAACCTCGCGCCCCGTGGACTTGGGAGGCGGAAGCCGGAGCCAGGGATCCTCCAGGAGCCACCGCAGCAGCGCTTCTCTGCAATTCCCCTGGGCCGCCATTTTTCCGCCTTCATCGTATCGACAGGCACCGCCGGTCAGCCGTTCCGTGATCTGGTCCATGACCATATTCCCGGGGCCGGTATCAAAGGCGACGGTTTCATCGGGCCCGGCGCCCTTCGGCAGGACCGTCAGATTGCCGATGCCCCCGATGTTCTGCAGCCCCACTGTTCTGTCCGGCCGGCGGTAAATCAGGTATTCGGAATAGGGAACCAGCGGCGCCCCCTGCCCGCCGGCCGCGAAATCCCGGACCCGGAAATCGCTGACCACGGGACATCCGAGGCCCTCGGCGATCACCGAGGCCTCCCCCAGCTGCAGCGTGCCGCGGATCATCCGGCCCACGTAGGGCTGTGCCTCCGGCAGATGGTACAGGGTCTGCCCATGGCTGCCGACCAGGTCGATTTCAGCCGGATCCACGCCGGCCTCTTCGCAGACCGCCCGGCAGGCTTCCAGCCCCAGCTCTCCCATTAAAAAGGAAAACAGGCACAGGTCCCGGCTGCCTCCCTCCGTCCCGGAAGCCAGGCGAAGGATCTCCCGCCGGATCTCGTCGGAATAAGGCAGGCTCACGAAGCCCAGCGTCCGCACGCGCGTATCCGTGCCGGACCCGGAGATCTCGGTCAGCGCCGCGTCCATCCCGTCCGCGGAGGTGCCGCTCATCAGGCCGATCACCCGCAGGGTTTCCTTTTCAAGTTTTTTCAGCTGCTCCATTTTTCAGGCTTCCTCCTTGCTAAACTGCGTTTCGTTTCTGACTTTTATGTATCCATCCCGGCCAGCGCGAACGCGATTTCATGCAGCGTCCGCCGGAAATCTCCCATCGCGTTCGGGTTTGCCTCCCGGTAAAACAGGCGGTTGGTCATGGAAACGGCGCCGATCCGGTACTTCCGGGAGAACCAGATGCCGGTCCCGGTGAAGCCGGTATGGCCGCAGCCGTGGGGATAGGAAGCCCCCGTCTGGAAGCCAAGCCCCCTGGACGGCGCGCCGGGCTGCTCCCGTTGGGCTTCGATCAGCAGCGGATCCCCGGTATTCATATAGTATCGGCACAGCCGCTCATAGGCTTCCGCCTCCGCGAAGATTCCCGCCAGCCCGCAGACGCCCCAGAAGTAATAATGGCAGTTTCCGTCGTTTACTTCGCCCCGGACAGCTTCCTCCCGGTTTCTGAATCCGTCGAAGGCAATGCCGCGCTCCCGGCACATCCGCTCCTCGATGGGGTTCCCGTAGCTGGAGGGAATGATATCCGCATCGGCCGGAGGACAGTACATCATCCTTCCCAGCCCCAGCGGGACGACCAGGTCTTCCTGAAGGCACCGATCCAGGCTTTTTTCCTGCAGGCGCTCAATCACCTTTCCCAGGATCATGTAGTTCAGATCGGAATACACCATCCCCGATACCGGTTCCGTATGGGCGAGGGCATAGGCCATCACCTGCCAGAAGGGTTCCCCCTTCCGGGAATAAAAGGGATACCAGTCCACGATGCCGGAGGTATGGGTCAGCAGCTGCCGGATGCTGATTTTGCTCAGCCGCTCCCGCAGAATGTCCTCTTCTTCCGCTTCCGGAAAGATCGTTCCCAGCGCCGTATCCAGCCCCAGCCTGCCGGCGCTGATGAGCCGAAGAATCTGGGTCGCTGTGGCGATCTTGGTCAGGCTCGCCACGTCAAACAGGGAATGTTCCCGGGCCTCTCCTGCGCATACGACGGCCAGCGTCTCCCGGTCGTCGAACACCCGCACGCAGGCGGACGGGAAATACCCCGCTTTCCGGTACCGCTCTGTTAGATCTGCTACTGCCTGCTGCAGGTGCGCCCGTCTTTCCTGGCTGATCATGTAAAATATGCCTCCGTTCCGTGGTTCCGAACCGTGGTTCTGAATCCGTGATTCCGTCATGCTGCTCTGAGGTTAGCTTTCCATGCAGTTTACGGAAACTTATTCGGATTGATTCGCGGTTATTATACGGCTTGCGGGTCTTCCCGTCAACGTTTCCGTTCCGCTGCTGCTGTCCGCTCCGAAGGACCATCCCGCTGCCTGGATCAGCGCTGCGCCGCAAAAAAGAAAATTCCCTATTGTGCCTATGGACCAAACCTGCTACAATATATACAACAACATACACGCAGCCTGGCGCGGATGCGCCTGGCAAGAAAAAAAGAAAGAGGTGGATTTCATGAAGAAACTGTTCTCTTTGTTGCTGGCTCTGGCGATGGTTCTGAGCGTTGCCGGGTCCTTTGCGGAGGGGGCAAACGTCCTTCGCTACGGCATGGAGACCGAGCCTGCGGGCTTCGATCCCCATACCATTTCCTCCCATGCCTCCATCCGGGTGATGGCTCAGGTCTACAACCAGCTGGTGGACGTGAACGAGAACCTGGAAGTGATCCCTGAGCTGGCCACTTCCTGGGAGGTTTCCGACGATAACCTGACCTATACCTTCCACCTGGCGGACAATGTGGTCTTCCACTCCGGCCGCAAAATGACCGCGGAGGACGTGAAGTACTCGCTGGAGCGGGTGCTGAATCCGGATCTGGGCGCGCTGGGCAATTCCAGCAGCTACGCCGGGGACATCGACACCGTGGAAGTGGTGGATGATACCACCGTCAAGGTCACCCTGAAGAAGGTCAACGTCACCTTCCTGAGCAACATGGCTTCCTCCTACTGCTCCATCGTCGACAAGGACGTGGTGGAAGCCAACGAAGGAAGCCTGCTGCTGGCCGACGGCGGCACCGGTCCCTACACGCTGGGCGAATGGGTGGCGGACAACCATGTGTACGTCCACGCCTTCGATCAGTACTTTGACGAAGCCGGAAAGGCCACCTTTGACGCCATCGAGTTCTATACCATGACCGATGCGTCCTCCCGGCTCAACGCGCTGCGCGCGGGCACCGTGGATCTGATCGTGGCGGATACCGCCATGCTGGATCTGGTCGCCGAGAACGATCCCATTCAGGTCATCTCCTATCAGACCCGGGACTATGTGGGCCTGTTCTTCAACTGCAAGCGCGCTCCCTTCGACAATCCCCTGGTGCGCCAGGCTGTGAACTATGCCCTGAACCGTGAGGAGATCATTGACTTTGCCTACAACGGCACCGCCGCGATCTCCGGCTTCATCCCCGCCTCCATGGGCCACTGGGCTGTGGACGTGACGGAGAAGGATTATTATACCCAGAATGTGGAAAAGGCCAAGGAACTGCTGGCAGAAGCCGGCTATCCCGATGGCTTTGAGACCGTCATTACCGTGGGCCTGGAAGACGGCATCCGGGATATGGGCGTCGTGGCGCAGCAGCAGCTGGAAGCCATCGGCATCAAGGCGGAAGTGAAGAACGAAGAGAATGCCCAGTATATCGATGACTGGAAAGCGCATAACTTCGACATCATGATCTGCCACAACGGCGCCGGCTCCGACCCGAACCGCGGCGTGGCCTTCTTCTTCTCCAGCACCGGTTCCGCCAACATTCAGGATTATGCCAATGAGCGGGTGGATGAACTCTGCGTCCTGGCCACCGCCACGACGGATACGGCCCAGCGGGAGGAATATTACAAGGAAGCCATCAACATCATCCTGGACGAGTGCGCCACCGCGACCGTGGCCTGCCCCATGGCCTACTTCCTGGCGACACCGGCGCTGCAGGGCTATGCTCCCAACGCCTCCAACACCAGCAACTTTGCCGGCGTGACCCTCGCCAAGTAATGTTCTGATTCGTCTTTTGCAAGGTGCGGGATGATTCATCCCGCACCTTGCTGTTGTCACCTGAGCCATCGGAAGGAAAAGAAAAATGCGCGACTATATTATCCGTCGGCTGCTGGGCCTGATCCCGATTCTGCTGGGCATCAGCATCGCGATTTTCCTCGTCATGCAGCTGATTCCCGGCGACGTGGTTTCCGGCATTCTCGGCATCGAGCAGACGCCGGAGCTGCGGGCCATGTGGGAGAAGAAGCTGGGCCTGGACAGGCCGCTGGTTGAGCAGTATTTCAGCTGGATCGGCAAAGCCCTGACCGGGGACTTCGGCGAATCCTTCCGGACGGGGATGCCCGTATTTCCGGAGATCATACGCCGTTTCGCCATTTCCACGGAGCTGGCGGTGCTGGGCTGTATCTTCGCCTGGATCATCGCGCTGCCGCTGGGGATCCTTTCCGCGCTGAAGCGAAACACGGTCATCGACCGCATCGTCCGGGTCTTTGCGCTGATGGGGGTTTC
>CADBTC010000074.1 GCA_902797445.1 uncultured Eubacteriales bacterium
ACTGCCCGGCCGTGGAATGCCTTGGTGAATGCTACAGATCGGCGTAGATCTCGCGGTATCTGGACGGCGAACAGCGCTTCACGCCGCGAAACACGCGGTTGAACGTGGCGATGCTGCCGAAGCCGGCCTCCGCGGCGATCTCCTGAATGGGCTTGTGCGAGTGGATCAGCAGATCCTCGGCCAGGCTCACGCGCCTTCTGCGCAGGTACTCCGAGAACGGAATGCCCAGCTGCTGCTTGAACACGCGCGAGAAATAGTACTTCGAGAAGCCGGAGAAGGCCGCCATATCGTCCAGCGTGATGTTCTGCATGCAGTTGTGGTCGATGTACAGCCGCGCGCTGTTGATCACGTCAGAATCGGCGGCGCTGCCCGTCTCGTCCTCCAGCCGCGCCCGCATCTCCAGATGGTGCCTGCCCAGCCGCGCGTACATCTGCAAGAGCACCGCGTAGCACATCGTGTTCCACAGCGGCTCCTCGCGGTCGTAACAGGCGATCACCTGCATCAGCATGGTGCGGATCTCCTCCTGCAGCGCGGGCATGCCGGACAGGTACACCGGCATGTGCAGCATTTCCTCCACCAGCGTCATATCGCGCATGCTGAAGATGTTGTCCGGCTCGAACAGCAGCAGGTAGCGCGCGCTGCCCTCCAGCATGGTCAGATCATGGATAAAGTTGGGCGGCACGATCAGCACTTCGTCTGCCTGCACCTCGTAGGTGCGGTTGGGCAGGCTGTAGGTGACCTGACCCCGGATGGGCATGATGATCTCCACCGCCGAATGGCAGTGGCTCTCATAGTGCCACGGCGTCTCCGAATACCACACCCGCAGGGTGGAGCGCTCGCGATACGTCACGTACTCCTGCTTGCCCTGCATGTAGCGGAAACCGTCCGGAAAACGGGTGCGCGACATGCTCTCGTGCTGTAGTTTGGCTTCCATTCGATGACCTCCCGAGCGATCCCGGTCCCCGATTCTCCCGTCCCCTGATTCCGGTTCGCCGCCTCAGCCCTTGACCGCGCCGGCGATGAAGCTGTCGCGGATGCGCTTGCTGAGGAACACGTAGACCAGCAGCGTCGGAACGGTCGCCAGCGACAGCGCCGCGCCGATGGGACCCCAGTCCGTGGTGTACTGTCCGGACAGCGCCTGCACGCCCACGGGCAGCGTCTTGAGCGAATCCTTGCTGATGAACACGTTGGCGAACATCAGCTCGTTCCAGCACTGCAGGAACGTGTAGATGCCGACCGTCGCCACAGCCGGCAGCATCAGCGGCGCAATGACGCGGCAGAAGGTGCCCCACACGCCGCAGCCGTCCAGGAAGCAGGCCTCGTCCAGATCATAGGGAATGTCGCTCATAAAGCCCACGCTGATCAGGATGCCCATCGACAGCGAAAACGCCGAGTACGGGAGAATCAGCGCGAAGTAGCTGTTGAGCAGCTTGAGTTTGGCCAGGGTCGTGTACAGCGGCACGATGGATGCGTGGATCGGAATCGTCAGGCCCAGCATGAAGAACTTGTGCATCTTCTTGCTGCCCCGCCACTCCAGTCGCGTCATGGCGTAGGTGGCCATCACCGAGGCCAGCAGCGTGATGAGGATGGTGCTGGCCGCCACGATCAGGCTGTTTAAGAAGTACCGGGGCATGTTGCCCGTGTTCATGGCGCGGGTGTAGTTCTCCCAGACCCAGTACTTCGGCAGGCCGATGACGTTTTCACCGAAGATTTCGCTGTTGTTCTTCAGCGAGAAGGTCAGCATCCAGTAGACCGGGAACAGGCTGATGAATGCCCACAGCACCAGTACCGCGTAGGACACGACCTTGCCCACGGAGGGTTTCGGCTTTTCCAAAGACGAAACGGGAGGACTGTTCTTCTTGATATGGAAGAATTCAGAAGCGCTGCTCATCGTCCCTTGTCCTCCTTAAACAGCATATTGATGATGATGGCGAACACGAAGCACAGTACGATCAGCATCACCGCGATCGTGCTGCCCATGCCGTAGCGGTTGCGCAGGAACAGCATGTTGATCATCAGGGTGCTGGGCACCTCGGTGGCGTGGTTCGGACCGCCGTTGGTCAGCACGTAGATCAGGTCGAAGGATTTCAGCGAGCCGGTCACCGCGAAGATGAAGCTCACGCGCAGGATGGGGCGGATGTAGGGAATGATGATGTAGCGGTTCACCTGCCACTCGGTGCACCCGTCGATCATCGCCGCCTCGTTCAGCTCGGTCGGCACGCCCTTGATGCCCGCGTACATCAAAAGCATGTGATAGCCGACGTACTGCCACAGTATCGGCACGAACGCAGCCCACAGCGCCGTCTTCTTGTCGCCGAGCCATACCCTTGTCCAGCTCTCCAATCCGAGCGATCGCAGGAACAGATTCAGCACGCCGTAGTCCGGGTTGTAGATTTTGATCCACAGCTGGCCGATGACCACGGTGGAGATCAGCACGGGCATGAAGTAGATGGACAGGTAGGCGCGCTCGCCTACGGGCTTCTTGCAGAGCTTCAGCGCCAGCCAAAGGGCGAAGGGCAGCTGAATCACGCAGGAAAAGAAGGCCAGCAGCATGGCGTTCTTCAGCGCGCGCATGATGTTGATGGACTTACTCGTGAACAATTCCTGATAGTTGGCGAAGCCGATGAACTTGGGGGTCAGAAGGCCGTTCCACTCCGTGAGGCTGTAGTAGCCCGAGAGGATGATCGGCGCGATCAGCACCCCGATGAACAGAATCAGCGCGGGCAACAGAAACAGGAAAATATTCAGCTTGTAGCTAAATGGTCTTTTCATGGTCTGCGCTCCTTTACTGGAAAAGAGAGGAGACGACCCCTTGCGGGGCAACCCCGTGCAGGGCCATCTCCTCTTCCGTCCGGATTATACTCGGATACCGGACCTCATACCGGTCAGTTCAGGTCAGCGTCCAGGCCCTCGGCGTACTCTTCGGGCGTGATCTGGCCGGCCCAGGCCATGCCGATGTAGTCCAGATAGGTGTTGGCGGCATCCGCTGACAGGAAGTTGTCGCCGAACAGGACCATGCTCTCGGC
>CADBTC010000075.1 GCA_902797445.1 uncultured Eubacteriales bacterium
ATTATTCAGGGCCTTTACGATGGCGCCCAGGATATCGCCGTGGGCGTCGCTCAGGCTCATGGTGGCGCCGGTCAGGGCGTCCACATCGGCCTTTTCGGCGTCGGTCAGGGCATTCCACTTGGCCAGGTCTTCCTCCTTGGTGGCCGTATCGCGGATCACGCGGCCGTTGGCAGCGCAGTGCTTGTCAAAGAACGCCTGCAGCTCCTCGGCGGTCTTGCCCTTGAAGAAGTTTTCGAAAATATCCATTTCCTGGGTCCAGGTGCCGCTGTTCATCTTGTAGGCGCTGCCCAGCTGGCGCTTGGTTTTCCAGGTCGGCAGATCGGCGGAGAAGCTGTCCGCGGTTTCTTCCCTCTGGCCGTCCACCTTGCCGTCACCGTCGGTATCCGCGTTGTAGACCGCGCCGGGCCATCCCGCCAGGGCGTTGTCCTCCGCGCCGTCATGGTTGGGGGTGATGATCTCCAGGATATCGGTTTCCGCGTCCACGATCCGGCCTTCCGCGTCGCTCAGCACATAGGCGATGACCGCGTTGAAGGAGTACACCGGCACTTCCTGATCGTCCTTGCCAGGCCCCAGCCTGGGCGTCACGACCACGCCCAGGCCCTGCTTCAGGCCGGAAACATTCACCGGGGCGGTTTCCGCTTCCGCTTCAGCCGCATCCTCCATACCCAGTGCGTTCTTGACGGCGTTGAATACGCCCGTGCTGGTCCAGGTGGCGCCGCTGACGCCGTCCACGCCGTCGATGGTTCCCGCGGCCAGAATGGCCTCCCGCAGGGGCTCCAGGGCTTTCCCGCCGATCTCGGGGGTCTCGGCGTCGCCCGTCAGCGTCAGCTCGGTGATGACGCCGCCGGACACGGTCACTTCCGCAACGATCGGGCCGCCAAAGCCGTCCGCCTCGCCGTGGAAAACGCCGTCCTCAGCCAGGGCCGCCGCGCTGGTCAGCACCATCATGACGCACAGAACCAGCGATAGTAATTTCCTCATCTTGGGTTCCTCCTTGTTTTGCGGCGAATAAAGCCGCATAATGGGCAAATTACCTTTTTTAAGCTTTTCAGGTACGTTTGCCATATAGAGGAATCATATAGAAAAACCGATATAAGTCAAGCCTGTTCTGCGAGTAATTTTCCTTTGTTCGTTTTTTAGGGGGACTTAAGTGAGTGCACAACGTTCGATCTTCTTTGGGGGGCAAATTACATGGAATGCTGATCAAGGCGGCTTTGCGCAGGCGCAGGCAGATTTATTCAGCAGGCTCTGACCAGAAAGCCTCCCATTCAGCATCTGTCAGAGAGAAATCATCCGGCATTTCATATTCGGGAGGATCATGTGTTTCTATATTCGCGTCCACCCGGGTGAAGGCGACGATGTCTTCTTCCACCTCCATCAGCCATCGTCCATCCGGGCTTCGACCGATGATCCAGACGCTGTTCAGGTCCCTGTCTGCCGCAAGCGAATCAGCCGAGAGATCCAGCACCCTGTTCACGAAGGCGGTCAGGTCCAGCCACCAACGATGTCCCTCCACCGACTCGGCCTCATAGACCGGGAATCCGCAATGGATGTCCTCGATTTCCGATCCATAAGCCAGGTGATCCTGATGAAACCAGGCTTTCAGGCCGCGTTCCTCGCTGCCGATCTGCAGACAAACCCAGCCATCTTTCTCCGAGATGATTCGCCCCGCAAGCCGGGAATAGCACAGGGCGATGATCTCTCCATCCGGAGCGGAATACAGGGGAGTCTCGTTTTCCCGAACACAGGCCCATTCTGCAGCATCAAGGAATTGAACAAGCTGAGGACCGCGGAAGACCATTCGGTCAATGTCAAGCGTATCCAGCGACCTGGGAAGAGTGAGCTGCCCATAGTGTCTGTTGTTGTTGCTGTCATATAGTGTCGGATAATCGTCAAGCATATAGAGATCGCTGAACCAATAGACCGTAATCCCGTTATTGACGCCTGTCCACCGCCATGTACCGTCCTTTCCCTTTTCAATATATGCTTCATTGTCTCGGCCGAACCAGAGGAAAAGGACGTGCTCTCCGCTGTGGAGCGTATCCAGGAAGAAGTCCGTCTCAGCCATGGGTGAAGCAATCACTGGCCCGAAGGAGAAACCGTTCCAGCTTGCGACCCGCAGCCCCTTTCGGCCTTCAGCGTTCACAGCGACACCTACAAGTTCATGGTTCATGGCACCGAGTTCTTCCCAGTGCTCGCCCTCTCTGAGCATGAATGCCGCAAAGCCAGGCGGAGAGGAAAGCCAAGGCGTTCCGGGATCTTCCGCAGATTCCCATCCGGCGATGAATTTCGAGATATCATCGGTGGAGCCGGTGTCCAGCGGTATTGGAGCAGGATGGTTCTCATGCCACTCTATGGGTTCTTCATCCAGGAGAGGATTGGTCAGCACACGCAGTCTCATAAAGTTCAGCGCATCGTTCGCAACCCGGTAAAGCAATATATCCACAATCAGTGCTTCCTCACCATGCCGGGTACCGGAACCGTAAACAACAGCCGAACGGATTGTCCAGTCCGGATAAGTTTCTGCCGCCTTTTGCTGCACAAAAGCTTTGCTCTGGTCCCACAGCTCTATTGGGATTCCGTCCCCTGCTGCAAGTAACGGAAGTAGGCACAAAACCATTATACAAACCAGAATCCTATGTTTCATGACCATCTTCCCTCCACGCTGCTTTCCCGCCGCGAACAATGTACATCTTCTCCATATATGCCCTGTGTATTGCTGTCATTTCAGTGAAGCGGGACATACCCCGCTTGCTGCACGGCCTTCTGTCCTTCCTCGCCGACGAGCCAGTTCACAAAGGCTTCCGTGTTGGCATCGCTGCTGCGATAGACGGCGTAGTAGTTCACGGTGAAGGGGTACGCACCTGTCTGCAGATTCTCGTTTGTGGGAGCCACTCCGTCTACCGCCAGCACCTTGATGCCGCTGTTTTCCACGAGCGTATTGACATAGTAGAGGTAGCTGTATCCGATGGCACCGGGACCGTTGTCATAATTGCCGATCTGACGTACCGCGTCGGACATGCCGTCGGAGATATAATTGGACTCAGCTTTCTTGATCTCCAGACCGGCCATCACCATCTCCTCCATAGCGGTTTGACTGCCGCTGCCATGGGGACGTTGATATGCATAGAGCTTCTGTGCTGTGCCGCCGAGGCTGGCCCAGGTCTCATGCTGCCCAGTGTAGATCTCCTGAATCTGTGAGACCGTCAGACTGTCCACCGGATTGGCTTCATTCACCATGAACACAAAGGCGTCATAGCAGAATGGCACATACACCAGTTCTATGCCGGCATCCGCCGCGGCCTGACGCTCGTCGGCGTTGGGATAGGTGGCCAGCACCAGGTCGATGGGATGCGTATCATCCATCATCACGCCCTGGCTTTTGATGGTCACCAGCGGATTGGGCTTTCCCTGTGTCAGTCGGTCATAGGCGTAGGGTGTGGTGGAGAAGCTGACAAAGCCGTTCATGTCCGCTTCCTCCAGATGCAGCCATTGCCGGGCGAGCTCCATCGCCATGGGGACGCAGACCGTGCTGCCATCCATGCTGGGCCAGGTACCCCAGTTCATGATGTACAGGTTGTCATAGCCGTTCAGGGGCTGCTTTTCTCCGAGATGAAAGCGGTCATCCGTTCTGAACTGCTGCCAGTTTTCGCATTTGCTCACTGCCTGATGGATCTGGCTCCAGGAACCGGTGGAGGTCTCCTCTTCGTATTCTTCCCCGACATATGCCTCTTCTTCCTCTGCCAGCGCCGGAAAAACCAGCATCAGGCACGCCAGCAGTACATACAGAACCTGCTTCATTCGTCTTCTCCCTCCTGCTTTGCCGCGACCACACGGACGTGATCCTTTTCCACCCAGCCGGTGTCCTCTCCATCCGTTACCTGTGACCAGCCGTTTTCCTCCGCCAGGATCCGGACCTGGGTACCGCCCACTACCGTTTTCAATTCCGCGCCGCCCGGCACCGTCAAAAGGGTGACATCCTCCAGGAACTGGGGATTGAAAACAATGCCGTAAACATGATCCGTTCCATCCGGGATCCGGGTCAACTCCGCATCCTGAATGGCGCAGCCGAAGACCGCATGCGTCCGAGAATCATTAAAACAGACAAACGCGCCGAACAGCGCGGGCTCGTAGTTCCGCCCTTCCAATGGGATGACCGTCTCCCAGGATGTCCAGTCTTCATCATCCGGGAGGTGGCTCCACCAGACAGGCAGTGTGCTTCGCGGTTTCACTTCCGCGTATTCAAAGAGCGTTTGCGAATTCAGATATTCCACGTCTGTAATCCGGGCCCAGCCGAGAAGGTTGGCTGCCGTATAGGTGGCCTTCCAGCGGCTCGTACACCGAGACACGGCCGTTTTCATATGCGCCCATGTATACGGTCTTTCCCTGAGGATATATCCTGGTGCTATACGCGGCATCAGCTGAGTCGTATACCGGAATCATTTTCTGTTTCCTGACGCCGTCGGAACTGTACACATGGATTTCCTTTGCGTCCGGATTGAAGAGCTTGCCCGGCGCGTCAATCCTGCCAACGCTCTTTGCCCCGGCCAGTGTATTGCCGTTGTCGCCCCGGTAAAGGGCATCGTCCGGATAGTACTTTACCCATCTGTCGTCAATATCTTTATCCGCTTCCAGTCCCTCCGGCAGAGAGACCAGCTCCAGCGAAACACATTCATCGAAAACGTTTTTCCCAAGCGTCTGTACGGTCAGGGGCAGGGAGATGGCCTGCAGCCGGGTGCAGCCGGAGAGAGCATAATCGTCGATGCTTTTCAGACCAATGGGCAGTGAAAGGGTTTGCAGGGATTCATTGTGAATATCCTTGATCGCTTCCACGCCCCTTGGCACATCGTAATGCCTGTCCGCACGGCCGTTGGGGTAGTCGATCAGTGTTTTTCCGTCTTTGGAGAACAGTACACCGTCGATCACTTTCAGATGCGGATGGTCTTCAGGTGCATCCCAGGACTCCACCGTGCAATCATACAGGCTGTTCAGGAGCACTTCAACAGGCAGATCGTTTTCAATGCGCAGCACATCAAAGCGGCAATATGTAAAGGCATACTCATCCAGCACTTCCACCTGCGGCGGCAGGGTGAATGTGTCGAAGTGGTAGGATACAAAAGCCTCGCTGCCAATCTTGCGAAGCGTAGATGGGAACGAAACGCGATGAAAATTCGGATCAAAAGATCGATCGAAGCAAAGACGGTTACCGCTATCGATCACTTCACTATTATTCTCATCCTCCTGAACATCCGCAAAATTAGAGAGCGCCGTTACACCTTCGTAGATGATAAGAGTGTCATCCTGCACATCACAGAAGGCAAAAAGCCCTTCTCTTTCCCAGTAATCCCGCCAATCATCGGGTTCCCAGGTGTCCCAATCCCAGTCATCCTCTGTATCTTCCTCACCAAAAGATGAAACCGGACACAAGAGCAGAAGAAGCAGGAACATGATCAGAATGCGCAGCATTAGGGCGTCCGGTTTGCCGAGGCCAAAGCGCAGATGCATGAAATACTCTCCTCTCTTCGGGAGCGTTGATGGAGCTAACTTCATCAATCGAACGAAATCCGATGTGGTTTTCTCCCTAACCTGCTCATTCTGATATCAGCAGCCTGTCATTTCTGATATCGCTGGTGATGGCAAATTTCTGCGTACGGATGGAATGGGGCAGGGAGGCCGCCTAAAGGAATTGGAACCCTTGATTTCTCAAGGGTTCCGTAATACTGAAAAAAATTAATTCTGTTTCTGCTCTGATCCTTAATTCAGAATGCCTTTCTTCCTGAACGGGGAATGCAATCCGATGGGATCTACGCTTCTAAAGAAGGATCAGATGCCCAGCAGGTCGCTGAAGGCCTTCAGGGCGCCGTCGGTATCATGGGCCAGGACGCGCTTGGCCAGCACCTTGCCCAGCTGGACGCCTTCCTGGTCAAAGCTGTTCAGGTTCCACAGGAAGCCCTGGAACATGACCTTGTTTTCGAAATGGGCCAGCAGCGCGCCCAGGGCCTTCGGGGTCAGCTGGTCGCCGATGATGATGCTGCTGGGGCGGTTGCCCTCAAAATGCTTATTCCGGTTTTCATCCTGCTTGCCGCAGGCGAAGGCCATGATCTGGGCCGCGACGTTGGCGCCCAGCTTCTGCTGGCTGGTGCTGCCCTGGATGTCCACATCCATGCCGGCCTGATTCTGGCGGAACCCGATGAACTGCAGCGGAACGATGTCCGTGCCCTGATGCAGGAGCTGATAGAAGCTGTGCTGCCCATTGGTGCCGGGCTCGCCGAAGATGACGGGGCCGGTCACATAATTCACCTTTTCGCCGTCCCGGTTGACGGACTTGCCGTTGGATTCCATGTCCAGCTGCTGCAGATGGGCCGGGAAGCGGGACAGGGCCTGACTGTAGGGCAGAACGGCCGTGGCGGGATAGCCCAGGATATTCCGCTCGTATACTCCGATCAGGGCATCCAGCATGGCCGGATTCTTCAGGGGATCCGTTTCCGTCGCCAGCTTGTCTTCCTCCGCGGCACCCTTCAGGAAGCAGTCGAACACATCCGGACCGAAGGCCAGGCTCAGCACCGCGCCGCCCACGGCAGAGGTGGAGGAATAGCGTCCGCCAATATAGTCGTCCATAAAGAAGGCGGCCAGATAATCGCTGCTCTTCGCCAGGGGAGAGGTTTCGCTGGTGACGGCAATCATATGCTTCCCGGCGTCCAGCCCGGCCTTGGCCAGCGCGTCCTTGACGAAAGCTTCGTTGGTCAGGGTTTCCAGGGTGGTGCCGCTCTTGCTGACCAGAATAAAGATGGCGCGGGAGACATCGGTGGACTTCAGCACGGCCGCCGCGTCATCCGGATCCACGTTCGAGATGAAGCGGGCTTCCATTTTGAAATGCCCGGTGGCCTTCGCCCAGTTTTCCAGGGCCAGATACATGGCCCGGGGGCCCAGATCGCTGCCGCCGATACCGATCTGCACCACGGTGTTAAAGGGCTCGCCCTTTTCATTTACGATTTCGCCGGCGTGCACCTTTTTGGCGAAATCCGCGATCTTTTCCTGCTGCGCCACATAGAAGGCCCGTTTATCCACCCCGTCGGCCTCCACGGCGCGGCCCAGCTGGCCCCGGGTCAGCTGATGCAGCACGAGCCGCTTTTCGCCGGTATTGATGACCGCGCCTTCATACAGGGCCTGATACTTTTCAGTCAGCTGGGCTTCCTTCGCCAGCTCCGCCAGGCCGGAAAGAATCTCGTCATCCACCTGCTTGGCGGCGTAATAATAGGTCAGGCCTCCACCCATCTTCACCGCGTAATCCGCGACCCGCGCGCCGCCGGCTTCTCCGGCCAGCACCTCGGGCAGGCAGACCTTTTTCCCGGCTTTCTCGAGCTTTTTCCAGCTTTCCAGCGTATCCAGATTCTTCCACGCAATCATATGCAGACACTCCTTTTTTTTTTTTTTTTAACCGAAGAAATTTTATCACATGCATCCTTCCCGCGTCAATCAGAATGCCCCCGGAAAAGGTTGCAAAAAGCGGAAAAGGGGCATAAAATGATTCCGCGGGGAAGAACCAATTTCCACGCGGAACTGAAAAGCGCCATCGCAGGATGGAGGAGACGCTTTTCAGGACGGAGAGAAGAAAACGGGTTATCACGAAGGAGAACGGGATGGCGAAGCTTTACGTGGTTGCGACCCCCATCGGAAATCTGGGCGACTGGTCTCCCCGGGCGGCCGAGACGCTGCGCGGCGCGGATCTGATCGCCGCGGAGGATACCCGGGTAACGGCTAAGCTGTGCCAGGTTTTTGACATCCATACCCCGCTGATCAGCTGCCACCGGCATAACGAGGACAGCCGGGGGGAGAGCCTGGCGGAACGGATGGAGGCGGAGAACCTGACGGTGGCACTGACCACGGACGCGGGCACCCCCTGCATTTCCGACCCGGGGGACTGGCTGGTGCGGGCCTGCCTGGAGCGGGGCATTCCCGTGGAGCCGGTGCCCGGCTGCTGCGCCGCCATTGCGGCGCTGAGCATCTGCGGATTTGACACCCGGGAATTCACCTTCTACGGCTTTCTGCCCCGGGAAAAGAAGGATATCCGGGAAAGGCTCCGGGAGATGCTGGCGAAAGCAAAGCTCGCGGTGATTCACGAATCCCCCTTTCGGGTGACGGATCTGGTGGGCGTGATCGCGGAGGAGATCCCGGAGGCCCGGCTGTCCGTCAGCTGCGATCTGACCAAAATGCACGAGAAGACGCTGCGGGGGAGTCCGGCGGAGGTGCTGGAAGCCCTGAAGGCCAACCCCAAAACCGAAAAAGGGGAGTACTGCCTCGTGCTGGACCTGACAGGGGCCGAAAGGCCAGAACCGGAGAAGAAGACCGCGGATATCCCGCTGGAAGCCCGGCTGGTGGCGGAGATGACGGAAAACGGGCTGACCCTGCGGGATGCCCAGAATGAGCTGATTCTGGCCGGAGAAAAGAAAAACGCGGTCAAGCAGGCCGCGCTGAACCTGAAAAAAATGTTTGCGGACGCCTGACGGGGCGGATAACAGGACGGCGGGCAATCGAAGCCCGCGCACACGGAGGAGAGAATGGGGGAATTTCACCATGAGCCGGTGATGCTCCGGGAGGTGCTGGAGTGGATCCGGCCGAAGGCGGGCGG
>CADBTC010000076.1 GCA_902797445.1 uncultured Eubacteriales bacterium
AAGTCCGGCGAAGGCCGTTACGGCTTCATCGCCGCTTCCTCCCTGCAGTTTGATCTGAACAATCTGCTGCTGCCCTTCGGCGTGCAGACCAGCCGCGCGGGCAATTTCATGGGCATCAATGCGGAAGGAAAGCCCTACTTTGTGCCCATGGCGGAAAACTACAAGGAGGCCGTGAAGTGGGCCCGCGACCTGTATGTAAACGGCGCGCTGGATCCGGAATATTTCACCCAGACCTCCGATATGGTGCGGGCGAAGGTGCAGGATACGGAGAACGGACCGCGGACCGGCATCGTGTTCGCCTGGACCGCGGATGCCGAGCTGCTGGGCAACGCCAAGGATTATGTGGTGGCGGAAGCCGTGGCGGGCCCGGACGGCAATCGCTATGTTGAATCTGACCCCACCTTTCTGAACTACGGAAAGAACGAACTGGTTATCACAAAGAACTGCTCCGATCCCGGCAAGCTGCTGACCTGGGCGGATCAGTTCTACACGGACGAGGCTTCCCTGCAGACCTATTACGGATCCATCGGCGACGGCAAAATCACGAAGAACGAGGACGGCACCTACGAAGTGCTGCTGCCCGCCGCGGACTCCGGCATCAATCTGGATACCTCCTGCTGGACCTTCTCCTTCCGTGATCACGGCCCCAAGTACATGAACGAAGAGTTCGAAGCAAAGGTCATCCTGCCCACCACTGAAGGCGACGGCATCAAGCTGGCGGACGATGCGGTGAACGCGAAGTACGCAAGGGATACCTTCCCGGTTGTGGCCTATACCGCCGATGAGCTGGAACAGATTGCTTTCCTGAGCGCGGACATCAACAGCTACTGCAGCCAGCAGTATGCCCACTGGGTGACCGAAGGCGGCGTGGAAGAGGAATGGGACAGCTACATTGCCAAGCTGGGCCAGATGGGCGTGCAGGATCTGATCAACATTTATCTGGATGCGTATGCCCGTTATATGGGACAGTAAACGGAGAACGTAAACGCTCCTGAACATGCTCGCATTCCGTGCCAGTTGCGGAAGGCCGGCGTTTCAGGTAAAATGGTTACCGAAATCAGTGTTGATCGGGGCTGCTGCGGAATAAGCAGCAGCCCCTTTTTCAGGAGAGGATTGCCCATGAAAGCGAAAGATCTTTGGACCATCATGCCCAAGGCGCGGCCGGAAGCCGTGATTTGCGGAAGGGATTACCGCATCACCGTGCTGACCAGCCGGCTTTTCCGCCTGGAATATGAGCCCTCCGGCTGTTTCCTTGACGAAGCTACGCAGACAGCGCTGTGCAGGGATTTTGACGTGCCGGCGTTCACGGTGACGGAAACGGAACGGGAACTCACCGTGGAAACGGAGGATGTGCGGCTTGCGTATGACAGAAAACCCTTCTCTCCGGAGGGCCTTCGCGCGGCGCTGAAAGGGGCCTTCGCGGTATACGGCAGCGTATGGCATTATGGGGATGCGGAAAAGACCCTGGGAGGAACCGCGCGGACGCTGGATGAGGCGGACGGGGAGATTCCGGTGGAAGAGGGGATCATGTCCTTTCACGGCTATGCGGTCCTGGACGACAGCGCCTCCATGCGGATGGACGGGGAAGGCCGGCTTCTGCCCGCGCGGCCCCGGGGCACCGACCTGTACCTGTTTGCGTACGGGCACGATTTTCGCGGGGCCATGAAGGATTTCCTGCATCTGTCGGGCAGGGTGCCGATCGTTCCCCGGTTTGCGCTGGGAAACTGGTGGAGCCGCTATTATCCCTATACGCAGACGGAATATATGCGGCTGATGGAAAAATTTGAGCAGGAGGGTATTCCGCTGTCCGTATCGGTCCTGGATATGAACTGGCACGTGACGGCGATTGATCCGCGCTACGGCACCGGATGGACGGGATACACATGGGACCGGGAGAAGTTTCCGGAGCCTGAAAAGCTGCTGGCCTGGCTGCATGACCATAGCCTGAAGGTGACGCTGAACGACCATCCGGCGGACGGGATCCGGGCGTGCGAGGAGAGCTATGCGCGCATGGCATCGGCCATGGGGGAAGATCCGGAATCGGGAACCCCTTTTCCTTTCGACGCGGCGTCCGAGCGGTTTCTGCAGGCGCTGAATACGGCGGTTCTGGAACCGCTGGAAGAGATGGGTGTGGATTTCTGGTGGCTGGACTGGCAGCAGAGGGGCGGTACCACGGACCCGGGGATGGATCCCCTCTTTGTGCTGAACCACACCCGATATCTGCACGCCCTGGAGACGGGACACCCCGCCATGATCCTCAGCCGCTACGGCGGCCCCGGAAGCCACCGCTACCCCGTGGGCTTTTCCGGCGATACGTGCATTACCTGGGCTTCCCTGCATTTCCAGCCCTGGTTTACCGCTTCGGCCGCCAACATCGGGTACGGCTGGTGGAGCCATGATATCGGCGGGCACATGCATGGGGCCTATGATCCGGAGCTGACGACGCGCTGGGTTCAGTTCGGGGTCTTTTCCCCGATCATGCGCCTGCATTCCTCCAACAATCCGTTCATGTGCAAGGAACCCTGGCGTTTTCCGGCGGAATACGCTCAGGCCATGAAGCATTTCCTGCGCATCCGCCACAGGCTTCTGCCCTGGCTTTACACGCAGAATGTCCGGTGCAGCGAAGAGGGGGAGATGCTGCTCAGACCCCTGTACTATGAAGCAGGGGACGACTGGGATCTGTATTTTCACCGGAGGAACCAGTACCTCCTGGGAGACTGTCTGACCGTGTGCCCGGTGACGCAGCCGATGGATCCGATGACACAGATGGGTGAAACGGAAGCATGGCTTCCGGAGGGGATCTGGACGGATTTCTTTACCGGATGGCGATACCGGGGCGGAAGGAAGATGAAGCTTTACCGCCCCCTGGACCTGATCCCCGTGCTGGTTCGGCCGGGCGGCATCATTCCGATGGACGGCGCGGAGAAGCTGCGAAACGGCGCCGCGCTGCCGGAGGAGATTCTGCTGCGGGTTTTTCCGAACGGAGACGGGGAAACGGAGCTGATTGAGGACAACGGACTGCTTCCCGGGGAGCCGGACTACCGCCGGGCGGTGACCCGCGTCCGGGTACGGCTGGAGAACGGATTGACGGTGGACATTCTGCCCGCGGAGGGGGACAAATCCGTGCTGCCGGAAAACCGCAGATATACGGTGGAGCTGAACGGGGTGACGGACACGCTGCCGGATGATGCGTCCTGCGCATTTTCCGCTTCGTATGACGCCGCCCGCCGGACGCTGGCGCTGCGCCTCGAACAGCAGGCCTGCAGGCTGCACTGGGAGAAGCTGCCGGAGGTTCCGGCCCCGCAGAAGACGGTGTGGCTGGAGGAGCTGCTGCACGGGGCGCGGATTGCATACGACCTGAAGAACGACATCATGCAGGCGGCCAGACAGAACGAAACCTCCGAGGGATTCCTGGCGCAACTTCACGCGCTGAATCTTCCGCAGACGCTGTTCGGTGCGATCCTGGAACGGATGACGACTGGCTGAGGACAGCGTTGAGACAAAGCCTTCCCGCCGGTATGCAGAGCGAACGGAAAACCGCCTTTCAAACCGGCGGGACCGGCGCGCAAGGCGGGGCATACTTGACAAAAAAGATGAAACCGGTATCATGAGACGCGCAAAGATTATTTCTGAAGGAGCACCGT
>CADBTC010000077.1 GCA_902797445.1 uncultured Eubacteriales bacterium
CCTCCTCGATGCCATCCTCTCCGAGTATGACATCGACACCCCCACCGCCTCCGCCGACCTTTCCGAGACCTTGGTCAAAATGCGTTCGATGGGCCTCCTCGAAGGCTAAAAAGCTGCAGCGCATCATTCCCGAAGCCTATACTTTGGCCTCGGGAATTCTTATACTCTCAGGAACACACATAACGGCACGATTCCGGGAGCCATTTTTACGACCAGATGAACCAGATGACTGCCGCGCCGGACAGGGCGGCAATCAGCGTAAAAGGAATGCCGATGCGAACATGCCATTCCCTTCATCTCGATGAACAATTCAACAAAAAAGAAAACAAATGCTTGACAAGTTAGCTATTGCTAACTATAATACAAGACGTTAGCGTTGCCTAACACCATGATCCGGGATATTGCTTCAAGTGTCTGGAGGGAGGATGTATGATGCCATTATGTTACGCAACCCCTGGTGAGGAATCCGTGATCCGGAAAATCGGCGGGAGTCCTGAAGTAAAAAAGCACCTGGAAAACCTGGGGTTCGCGGTGGGCGGTACCGCAACCGTCATTACTTCCCTGAACGGGAACGTGATCGTGAAGGTCAAAGAATCCCGCGTGGCCATTGACGGGGAAATGGCCCGCAAGATCATGATTTAACAGGAGGTATGGACATGAACAATCTGCGTGAAGTCCCGGTGGGCAGCAAGGCGAAAGTGGTCAGAATTCACGGCGAGGGTGCGGTCAAGCGGAGAATTATGGATATGGGCATCACAAAGGGCGTGGAAATCTATGTGCGCAAAGCGGCTCCCCTGGGCGATCCCATCGAGGTGACCGTGCGCGGGTATGAGCTGTCCCTGCGGAAAGCGGACGCCGAAAGCATCGAAGTGGAATAAATTTTTTTTTGCGCACGTGTTAGAGGCTGCTAACCGAATTTTGAAAACAGGAGGATTACACGATGGATATTCGCATTGCCCTGGCGGGCAATCCCAACTGCGGCAAAACGACCCTGTTCAATGCTCTGACCGGCTCCAATCAGTTCGTGGGAAACTGGCCCGGCGTGACGGTGGAAAAAAAGGAGGGCAGGCTCCGGAAGCATGAAGGCGTCACCATTACCGACCTGCCCGGGATATACAGCCTGTCCCCCTATACGCTGGAGGAGGTGGTCGCCCGGAACTATCTGGTGGGCGAACGCCCGGACGCCATCCTCAACATCATTGACGGCACCAATCTGGAGCGGAACCTGTATCTCACCACCCAGCTGGTGGAGCTTGGCATTCCGGTTGTGGCGGCCATCAACATGATGGACGTGGTCCAGAAAAGCGGAGATAAGCTGGATACCGCCGATCTTTCCAGGCAGCTGGGCTGCAAGGTGGTGGAGATTTCCGCGCTGAAGGGAACAGGCGTGATGGAGGCGGCCAAAGCGGCCATTCAGGCTGCCCGGGGCGGAAAGACCGTCCCCCAGCACACCTTCTCCGGCCCCGTGGAGCATGCGCTGGCCCACATCGAAGAAGCGGCCGTCCACAGCATGCCCGAAGAGCAGCAGCGCTGGTATGCCATCAAGGTATTCGAGCGGGACGACAAGGTGCTGGAGCAGCTCCAGATTCCGCAGGAGACCATGCAGCACATCGAGTCTGACATTGCCGCGGCCGAAAAAGAGCTGGACGACGACGCGGAGAGCATCATCACCAACGAACGGTATGTTTATATCGCCCAGGTGCTCAAATCCTGCTATCGCAAGCACAATGCGGGCAGTCTGAGCACCTCCGATAAGATCGACAAGGTGGTCACAAACCGGTGGCTGGGGCTTCCGATCTTTGCGCTGATCATGTTTGCGGTGTACTGGGTTTCGATGGTGGCCGTAGGCACCCCGGCGACGGACTGGGCCAACGACGGCCTGTTCGGAGACGGCTATCACCTGTTCGGCAAAGGCACCGCCGAATATGAAGCAGCCGCAGAACGCTACGGCGACACGGATCAGATCATTGAGGCCTTTTCCACGCAATATGGCGTGGAGATCGACGCGGAGCATCCGGAGGAATCCCTGAACGCGCTGCTGGCCGCCGTGCCGGAGGACGCAAACGTAACCTACATCACCCAGGATGAGGAAACGCTGGAAACCGAAGCGCATCCGGGCACCGGCAAGGCGGATCTGCAGGCGGCGGCCGAAGCATACCTGAGCACGGAGGAGGGCTATAAGCCCAGCGTCGGTGCGCCTGACCCGGCCGATTACGGCACCTGGGTGCCCGGCATTCCGGTGCTGGTGGAAAGGGGCCTGGACAGCATCGGCACGGCGGACTGGCTGAAGGGCCTGATTCTGGACGGCATCGTTGCCGGCGTCGGCGCGGTGCTGGGCTTTGTGCCCCAGATGCTGGTGCTGTTCCTGATGCTGGCCTTCCTGGAGGCCTGCGGATATATGGCCCGTATCGCCTTTGTGCTGGACCGGATCTTCCGCAAATTCGGCCTGTCCGGCAAATCCTTCATCCCGATGCTGATCGGCACGGGCTGCGGCGTGCCCGGCATCATGGCTTCCCGGACCATTGAAAATGAGCGGGACCGGCGCATGACCATCATGACCACCACCTTTATCCCCTGCAGCGCGAAGGTGCCTTTCATCTCCATGATCGCCGGCGCGATTTTCCATAAGTCCGCCTGGGTCGCCACCAGCGCGTACTTCATCGGCATGGCGGCCATCATTGTCAGCGGCATCATCCTGAAGAAAACCCGGCGTTTTGCCGGCGACCCCGCTCCCTTCGTCATGGAGCTGCCCGCCTATCACTGGCCGACCCTCGGCAATGTGCTCCGCTCCATGTGGGAGCGCGGCTGGAGCTTTATCCGGAAAGCCGGCACCATCATTCTGCTCTCCACCATCCTGGTCTGGTTCCTGAGCCGTTTCGGCGTAGCGGACGGCGCGTTCCGGATGCTGGAGGAGGAAGAACTGGAGCTGTCCATCCTGGCCAGATTCGGCGGACTCATCGCCTGGATCTTCCAGCCCCTGGGCTTTGGCACATGGCAGGCGACGGTCGCTTCGATCACCGGCCTGATCGCCAAGGAAAACATCGTGGGCACGATGGGCATCCTCTACGGCGGCACGGAAACCTATGCCAACCTGGCAGCGGCCTTCACCGGCATTTCCGCATTCTCCTTCCTGGTATTTAATCTCCTGTGCGCGCCGTGTTTCGCGGCGATCGGCGCAATCAGGCGGGAGATGAACAACGCCGGATGGACATGGTTCGCCATCGCCTGGCAGTGCGGCTTTGCCTATGCGACGGCCCTGATGATCTATCAGTTCGGCCTGCTGTTTACCGGCAGCGTGAACGTGATCGGCCTGATCGCGGCGCTGGCTGTGCTGGCAGTAATGATCTATATGCTGTTCTTCAAGAAGTATCAGGAGGCCTCCAGGCTGACCCGGAAAGTGTGAAAAGATGATACAGGCAATCATAGACAATGCGGGAACCATCATCGTTTCGCTCATCCTGATCGGGATGGTTACAGCCATCCTCATCAGACTGCGGAAGGATCAAAAGCAGGGGAAATCGACCTGCGGATGCAGCTGCGGCAGCTGTCCCATGGCCGGCTCCTGCCATAAACCATCGTAAAACTGCCGGAGGCGCGGAAGATACCGTTCCGCGCCTCCGGTGCGTACATTCCATCGCATAACAGCAAGGGGCTGCTGCAGATTATCTCACTTCTGCAGCAGCCCCTTTTTCCGATATATATTGTTACAGTCCCGAATGAACCTTATTTGCCCGATACAGCCATGACGCCCGCGTCCACGGAAGGGCTTCCGATGGCGCTCCCGGGGAATTCCAGATCGCATCCGACCGCGCGGATCGATTTCAGCAGCTGATAAAAGTTGCCCGCCACGGTGATCCGTTCCACCGGCTCAGCCTGCTGTCCTCCCCGGATCACAAACCCTTTGGCCAGCAGCGAGAAATCGCCGCTGATCGGATTGGCTCCCGCGTGGAGTCCGGACACGTCCGTAATCAAAAGGCCGTCCCCCATATCCCGCAGCAGTTCCTCCAACGTCTTCTCGCCGGGTTCCAGATAGAAGTTCGTCGGCGCCACATGCATTCCGCCGGCCCGGCGGGCGTTTCCCGTCGTTTTCACGCCCTGCTTTTTCGCGGTGCGCCGGTTATGCAGCAGGGTTTTCAGAACGCCCTTATCAACGACGGCCTTGGTAAAGGCTGCGCTTCCTTCCCCATCGAAGGAGGAGGTGGCCAGTCCGCCCTTCCGCAGCGGATCGTCCGTGATGGAAACCACCCGGGAAGCGATCTCCTCCCCTTCCCGTCCGGCCAGCAGAGACATCTTCTGCTGGGCATTCTCCGCCGAGAAAATGCCGACAAAGGTGGACAGCAGGCTCTGCATGGCGTCGTACCGGATGATGATCCGGTATTCGCCGGAGGCCACCGGCTCCGCGTGCAGCTGGCTCACCGCGTCCGCAGCTGCTTCCCGGCCCAGCCGGACCGGATCCAGCTCCCGCAGCTTCCGCCCGTATTTCATTTTAAACCCGGTTGCCGTGGCATCCCCGTCCTTCGCGATGGGAGATGCATAAGCGACATACAGCTTCCGCGCATTTTCCAGCTTCAGCCCGTGCGTATTGCGCATCACGGCATGGAAAACGCTGGTCTGGATCGTCGCGCCTTCACTCTGTTTGATGCGGGGATCCGCCTCCCTGGAGGCCTTCTCCGCCGTCAGCGCCATCTGCAGCTTTTCCTCCGCCGAAACGCTGTCCAGGTCATCCTCCTCCGTCTCGATCTCCGGATAGCTTTCGTCCCCGGCATAGATCTCGTCCTGCTCCTCCGCCTCGTTCAGCGCAGCGGATTCCTTCACCGCCCGGATCAGGTACGCCAGCGCCTCCTCGTCAAACGCCTCCGTCGAGGCATAGCCCATCTTCCCGTTCACGCTGCCCCGGATGGACAGGCTGCAGGACGATGAAACCTCATAGCTGTCGATCTCGGTATCCTGGGCGTTCGCGCTGAAGCTGTCCGCGTCCGTATAGTATATTTCCGCGGGGTCAATCCCGTTTTTGCCGGCGGTACGCAGCAGCCGGTCCATAAACTCCTGTACGTTCATCTGCCATTCCTCCTTGCTAAACCGAGTTTCGTTTCTGACTTTCTGACCACGGATGACTATTTTGCAGCCACGCCTGCATACGCAGCCGTGGGCAAAATATGTCTCCTCATCGTCCGCCAACAGTCAGGCTGGAAACCCGGATCATGGGCTGACCCACGTTGACCGGAATGCTGCCGCTGATCGAGCCGCACATGCCCTGCGCCTGCCTGCAGTCCCGGCCGACCCGGTCAATTTTCATGATCACGTCGCTGCCGCGCCCGATCAGGGACGCCCCGCGCACCGGGTGGACGATCTTTCCGTCCCGGACCCAGTAGCCTTCGTTCACCGCGAAATTGAATTCCCCGGTCGCGGGATTCACCGAGCCCCCGCCCATATACTTCGCGTACAGGCCTTCCTTCATCTCCGCGATCATCGCCGCCTCGTCGTCCTCTCCCGCCGCGATGTAGGTATTGCGCATCCGGGAGGTCGGCGCCCAGGCATAGCTCTCCCTCCGGCCGGACCCCGTGGGAGGCATCTTCATCCGGCGGCTGCCCAGCTTGTCGATCATGTAGTTTACCAGCCTGCCGTGATCGATCAGCACCAGCTTTCCGGTGGGCATTCCCTCATCGTCCACATGGGTGCTGCCCCATTCGTTCAGGATCGTGCCGTCGTCTATGGCCGTCACGCAGGGGGCCGCGATCATTTCACCAAGCCTGCCGGAAAACTCGCTGATCCCGTAGGCCACGCTGGTCGCTTCCAGGCTGTGGCCGCAGGCTTCATGGAAAATGACCCCGCCGAATCCGTTGTCGATCACCACCGGGAAAACCCCGGCCGGACAGACCGGCGCGTGCAGCATGGTCACCGCCTGGCGGGCCGCTTCCCTGCCGCAGTATGCCGGATCGATCCGCTTCTCAAAAGCCTCGAAGCCCATCAGGCCTCCGGGGCTCATGCTGCCGGACTGGTTCTCCTTCCCGTCCGAGGCCACCGCGCTGACAGCCATCCGGGTGTACACTCTCCGGTCTGTGACGAAGGTTCCCTCCGTATTGCAGATCAGCACATCCTGCACCCGGTCCAGATACCGGATCTGGACCTGCGCGATCTCGTCGGAGTAAGCCCGGGCCGCCCTGTCCGCTTCCCGAAGCTTCTCCGCCTTCCGGTCCGTCGCGACATCGGTCGGCAGCTGGGGGATTTCTTCCGGCCTTTCGGCATGGGTCACCCGGAACGGGACCGTCTTGCAGCCCGTTCCCTGATTGACGGCTGCCGCCGCCTTCTCCGCGCAGGCCAGCAGACCTTCCCGGCTGGTGTCGTTGGTATAGACATAAATCGCCCGTGTCCCGACAAAAATCCGGATGCCCGCCCCATGGGTACGTCCGGATGAAACCGTTTCAATCCGTCCGGATCTCAGGATGATATTCTGCCCGGTCTGATCCTCCATAAAAATCTCGCCGAAGTCCGCCCCCGTGGAAACCGCGCGGGCCAGAACTTCCTCCGCAACCTGTGTCTGCAGCAACATAACCTGCTCCTTTCCGTTTGACGATACAACCCATTATAATGATTCGTCCTCCTTCCCCATTTTCCTTCATTTCTCATCCCTGTCGTCTCCTGATTGATGTGCCCGCGGATTGGTGATATACTGTAAAGGTACCCGTGTCCATATCCGTCATGGGCGGAAGCCGGTTCAAAACAGCGGCGGAGGAAACAGCATGAAGGAAAAAAACACCATTATCAAGGATCTCACCACCGGTTCCGTCCCGCGGACCCTGCTGCGGTTTTCATTTCCGCTTTTGCTGTCCGGGCTTCTCCAGCTTGTTTACAACATGGTGGATATGATTATCGTTGGAAGGTTCGTCGGCACGGACGGCCTCTCCGCCGTTTCCATCGGCGGCGAGGTGCTGCAGCTGATTACGTTCATTGCCATGGGCTTTTCCAACGCCGGCCAGATCCTGATCTCCAGATATGTGGGGGAAAACCGGCACGACCTGGTCGGGGAAATGGTCGGCACCCTCTTTACCCTGCTGATGAGTCTGGCTGTTTTCATTACTGCCCTGTTTCTTCTGACCTATCAGGATGTCATCCGATGGCTGAACACGCCGCCGGAAATCTGGACCTATACGAGGCAGTATGCGCTCACCTGCGTATGGGGAATTGTTTTTATTTATGGCTACAATCTGGTCAGCGCCATTCTCCGCGGCATGGGCGATTCACGTCATCCCTTCCAGTTTATCGCCATTGCGTCCGTGATCAATGTCGTGCTGGACATCCTGTTTGTGGGTCCGCTTCGTATGGGTCCTCTCGGCGCGGCTCTGGCGACGGTGATCGGTCAGGCCGTCAGCTTCCTGTTCGCCCTTCGGCTGCTGTATCGCAACCGGGATGAAATCCATTTTGATTTTTCTCCCCGCTCCTTTCGGATCCGGGCGTCGTCGCTCAAGCCGCTGCTTTCCCTTGGCATTCCCATGGTGATTCAGTCCGCCGCCGTTACCTTTTCGATGCTTTTCGTAAACGCCTACATCAATGCCTACGGCACCACAGCCGTGGCGGTGACCGGCATTGCCAGAAAGCTGGAAAGCATGATCAGCGTCGTCTCCCAGGCCATCTCATCGGCCGGCGGCGCCATGGTTTCCCAGGCGCTCGGTGCCCGGAAAACGGAAAGAATCCCGCGGATTTTCGGCCATGCGCTCTGGATCGTTGCGGTTCCCGCCTCCGTGTTTGCCCTCGTCACCATTTTCCATCCTGAATGGCTTTTCGGCCTGTTCTCGGATGATCCCGCCGTGCTGATGATGGCGCTGACCTATATACCCGTCGCGCTGGTTCAGTATCTCGGCGCCACCCTGCGTCCGGCCAGTTTTGCGCTGATCAACGGATCCGGAAATTCGCGGCTGAATCTGACGGTGGCTTTGCTGGACGGAATTCTTTGCCGCATCGGTCTTGCCCTGCTGCTCGGGGTTGCGCTGAACTGGGGGATCCGCGGATTCTGGTACGGAAACGCGCTGGCCGGGCTGGTTCCCTTCCTGATCGGCGGAACCTATCTGCTCTCCGGCAGATGGAAGCACGCGGAACCGAAACGGTAAGGACGGCTCCCTGTCGTTCCTGAAAAGGAGAAAGGAGAAATCGGGAAATGTTCAGAGAAATGCGAAGAATTCGGCAGCAGATTTCACAGAAAGAGTGTGCGGAAATCCTTCATCGCGCCACCTCCGGCGTATTAGGCCTGCATGGGGACGACGGCTATCCCTATACCGTGCCCCTCAGCTTTGTCTATCAGGAAGGCGGAACAGGACTGGGGACCATTGGATTTCACTGCGCGAAAACCGGCCACAAAATCGACGCGATCCGCCGAAACAGCAAGGTCTCCTTTACAGTCATTGACCGGGATGAAGTGATGCCCAGGGAGAGAACCACCAAGTTTTGCAGTGTGATCGTCTTCGGACGCGCCCGCATTCTGGAGGGCGAAGAAGAAATGCGCCGTGCGGCCAACGCGGTCGGCGCAAAATATTCCAAGGGATTTGAAGACCTGTACATGCAGGAAACAGAAGATACGATTCGTGAAGGCAGGCTGTGCTGCGTAGAGATCACCATTGATCATATGTCAGGCAAGATCGGCAGGGAACTGCTGATGGAACGCCAGCGAAAATGAGCAGGCCGCAGGGAGAATCTGATGGAAAAGAAACTGTATTTCCCCTATATCGGACAGCGTATCCTGAAAACCTCGGCCGCCGTTTTTCTTTGCCTGGTATTCTACTATTTTCGCGGTTATCGCGGCGAAACCATGTCTGCTGAAGCCGCCATTACCGCGATCATCTGCATGCAGCCCTATGTACACGACACAGGGGAATATGCCCTGACCCGCATCGCCGGAACGCTGATCGGCGCGGCCTGGGGATTCCTGTTTCTGCTGATCGTGCCTTCGTTCCCCTCCATTACCGGCATACCGCTGTATGCCCTCATGGGGCTGGGTACCCTGATCTCCCTGTACAGCGCTGTGGTCATCCGCAAACCGGATACGTCCAGCCTCGCCGCCATCGTGTTCATCTGTGTGGTGATCGTCTATCCGGATGTGGAGCATCCGTTGGATCAGGCATTTCACCGTGTATTGGATGTACTGGTCGGGACGGGCATCGCCGTCGCGGTGAACGTGTTTCGCCTGCCCCGGGCAAAGCGCCGGGATCAGCTGTTCTTTGTCCGGACAAAGGACCTGGCCTGGGATCAGCTGTCCCAGATCCCGTCCGCTGTTCTTTTCCGGCTCAACTATCTGTATAATGACGGGGCGAAGATCTGCCTGATTTCCGAGCATGCGCCTGCTTTTTTCATCAGCCAGATGAGCAGCCTTCACTTAAGCGTCCCCATGATCGTGATGGATGGAGCTGGCATTTATGACGCCGCGGAAAATACATACCTGACCACCTTTCCCATGGCACCTGAATCCGCCCAATGGCTGATGGATCAGCTGCGGAATATGGGCATTTCCTATTTCATTTATACAGTGAAAAAGAACCGAAACTATATCTATCATCACGGTACCATGTCCCAGGAGGAACAAATCGTGTATCAGCGCATGAAGCGTTCGCCTTATCGGGAGTATCTGGACGAAGACACCTTCGATCTCCGGGATATTGTCTATATCAAAGTCATTGCCACGGAGGATAAGTCGGAACGCGTCTGGCACCGCATAAAGGATTCTCTGCCCGGCAACGGCCTGCGCGGTGTCCTTCGTCCCCAGGCGGGTCTGGAACGTGGAAGCAGTATCTATTTCTATGCCGAGCAGGCCACTGTGCAGCAAGCCGAAACACAGCTGATGTCGACCCTGCGGGAAAAAGAACCCCGGCTGAAAGCGACAGAAGTATTCAACGCAAAAGGATACCGCTCTGAGCGCGATGTCGTCCGTCTGATGCACAGGCTGGGCAGCCAGTATGAACCCCTGTCGCTCCGTTTCTGGGAACGATAGGGACAGCTCCGCCATGTCCTTTCACAGCCACCACGCCTCATGGATCACC
>CADBTC010000078.1 GCA_902797445.1 uncultured Eubacteriales bacterium
CGATACGGAATGCCGCTGGTGTTCCAGAAACGCTTTAGCGGCAGACCGCTGATCCTGTGATATTTCCGCAATGACGCCTCGTCCGGATGATCCGTCTTAATGTCAACGGGCTCATAGTCGATTCCATGCTCATCCAGCCATTTGAGCGCCTTTTTGCATGTGGTGCATCTGTTGTAGCAGTAAACCTTCAGCATCGTATCTTCCCCCTGTTATCTGTTTCATCAAAAATCAGAACTCGCATATTATATCCGCCGCAGCTGCGTGATGTCCAACACGCAATTCGGCATTATGCGGAATCTTCTCTTTCATTGTTGACAGTTCCTGCTTTTTCAGACAATTATTTGGAAAACAGGGAGACACTCCAGGTCTCCCATGAGGTCACAAAAATATCATTTTTCGGATAAATCTGTGGACTGTATTCTCTTTGATCGATGGTTATAATATACTCAGAAGCTGAGGAATGCGTCTTCAGCAAAAAGAAATGGAGGGAAACAGAATGAAGCGGTTTATTGGAATCCTGCTGTCTCTTTGCCTGATCCTGGGCTGTGCCGGTATGGCCATGGCTGAAGAACCGATCGAAATCAAGATCTATCATCACATGAGTTCGGACACTGCCCGCGGTGTGGCAACCGAGAAAATCCTGGCGATGTTCAATGAGCAATATGCCGGCAAATACAAGGCTGTCGCGGACGTCAATCCTGACTTCCCCACCTACCAGGAAAAAGTCAAGGCCATGATTGCGGCAAACGAAACGCCCGATATTTTCTGCTACACCTACAACCCCAATGATCTGTCCCGCCAGAAAAGCGGAAAGCTGATGGACCTGGCGCCTTACATGGATGAAGAGTGGAAAGCTCGGTTTAACCAGAGCGATCTGGACCTGCTCACCATGGACGGCCAGCTCTTATCTCTGCCGAGGGCGCAGCAGGCTGCTGTGTTCTATTATAACGCTGATCTGCTGGCGGCTGCCGGTTTTGACCATTTTCCCACGACATGGGATGAATTCTTTGCGTGCGCTGAAGCGCTGAAAGCAAACGGTGTTTCCGCGATTTCCCTTTATACCGCGGATGACGCGTGGTATGCAACTGGCTTTCTGACTTACGCGTTCGCCAGCTTTGCCGGTGCCGAGCTTGCAAACAGCGGAACCATTGACTGCGATGAGATGGTAAAGGCTGCTGAATATCTGCAGAAGGCCTTTACCTATACAACAAGTGACGCTGTCGGCGCGAACTATTCTGTGGCATCCAGCAATTTTATGACTGGAAAAACCGCAATGGTGATTGACGGCCCGTGGCTGATCGGATCCATTCCGGAGGACATGGTTGAGAAGGTAAAGGTTGGCGTCGCTCCTTCTTTCCAGGATGGAAAAGTCTCTTCGAACTATCTTGTCACGGACGCGCAGGCTCCCTGGGCGGCTGCGGCGCAGGATGATCCGGCCAAGGCGGAAGCGGTTGTAACGCTGCTGAAGTATCTGACCGGCGAGGAAGCGACAAAGATTTATACCCTGGAGGGCAGTGAGTACCAGTCCGCCAAGCTGACCCTGACCGATGAGGATATGGCGAACATGAACAGCGCACAGCGCGAATACTTCAATGTCTATTCCGGCGGGCAGGAAAGCATCGTCAATGTACAGCGCAACCTCTCCACCGCAGCAAACGCCGCGCTTCCGTCTCTGGTGGAAGGGCTGGTGCTCGGGGAACTGTCTGCGGCTGATTTCGTATCGCAGCTTGCAGCGGAAAATGATTATTAATCCATACTGAGATATGCTGATGTTTCGGGGCGCCGTAAAGCGGGAATGCGTTCAGACCCTGCCCATGCGGCGCCCTCTTCATTTAGGAGGTTTTCCCATGCAGAAACTGAAACGGCAGGAGCACGCGTTTCTCTATACGGTTCCGGCGCTGATCATGACGCTGATCTTTTTCGTGATTCCGCTGTGCTACCTAATCTATGTCTCGTTCTATAAATGGAACGGTCTGGGTCCTATGGAGTTCAAAGGATTCGGCAATTACAGCTATATTTTCAGGAATGCGAATTTCCACAAGGCGCTGCGCGTTACCCTGATCTGGGTCGCTTCCGCGCTGCTGCTTCACATTCCGTTCGGGCTTTTGCTCTCGCTGATGCTGAACAGGAAACCGAAGGGATGGAAGTTTCTGCGGGTGATGTATTTTATTCCGAATGTCATTTCAACCACAGCAGTTGCTTTTATGTGGTATTTTATTTATCATGCTGACATGGGGCTTCTGAACGCCCTTCTCCGGGCAGTCGGGCTCGGCAGATACGCTGTTGCGTGGCTTGGCAATACGCAGACCGCTCTTCCGTGCAATCTGGTCCCGTTTGTTCTGTACGTGGGACTGACGAGCATCATTTTTCTTACGCAGCTGTCTACGATCGATTCCGAGCTGTATGAGGCGGCGGAAATGGACGGGGCGGACGGTCTGAGAAAAGACTGGTATATCTGTCTCCCGCTTCTGAAGCCCGCGGTGCTGACGAATGTGATGCTGAACTGTGCGTTCTGCCTGCGGACATTTGAATATCCGTTCCTGATGACCTCCGGAGGACCCAGCAATTCTACCACGAATCTCGCGCTGTATATCTACAGGGAAATGATGAGCGCCAACCGCTACGGCGTTTCCATGGCATCCGGGTTTGTAACCATTCTTCTGGGCGCTATCCTGATGGCAACGATAACCAGGCTGCAGAAGGAGGGTGCGTGAGGGCATGAAAACGAAGCTGACCCTTTCCAGAAGTTTCATGAATGTTTTCCTTTGGCTTGTACTGGTTGTCATGATTCTGCCCTTTGGATGGCTGATTTTATCCTCTTTCCGGCCGAATATGGATCTGTTCAGCGAACCGTTCGCGATCCCCAAAACGCTGAATCTGGACAATTACAGGGCGGTTCTCCGCAGCCATCCCATGTTCCTTTATCTGTTCAACACTGTTTTTGTGACCGCCGCGGCAACGGTAATCGATATCATCATCGCAGCGATGGCCTCCTTCGGCCTGCTCCACCGCTTTCACGGCCGGGGCATGGTAAACGGTTTTCTGTCTTTAGGCCTGTTTATTCCGACCAACGCTTTCCTGGTCCCGTACTATATCATGGTAAACGCGGTGGGACTTTATGACCGGCTCTGGGGAATCGCGCTTGTTTACGCAGGGATTAATCTGCCGATCACCTTGATGGTTGTGCACGGCTATATGAGCACCCTGCCGCATGAATTGATGGAAAGCGCAAGAATCGACGGCGCTTCCTCCTTTCAGACGCTTGCCAGGATCATTCTGCCGGTCAGCATACCCGGCATTGTGACCGCATGTGTTTTTGTC
>CADBTC010000079.1 GCA_902797445.1 uncultured Eubacteriales bacterium
ATGCAACGCGGAGGGCGGCAATCTAAAAAAGAGGCACTACAATCGAAAAATTCCGGTATTTCATCTTGCAAAGGGAGGGAATAAAATAGAATCAGAAAAAGACTCCGAGACGACGGGAGTCCAAACAAAAAATAAGGAGGATCAAGAAAATGAAACGGTTGTTTGCAGTCCTGCTGGCTTTGATGCTGGCCCTGACGGCGGTCTCTGCGCTGGCCGAAACCAAGGTGAACTTCTTCACAGGGAAGATTGAAACGATCGATCTTCTCAACGAGATCATCGCGGATTTCAATGCGCAGAACCCGGGGATCGTTGTGGAACAGGAGTATCAGAACGACGCCAGCAACATCATCAAGGTGAAGTTTGCCAGCAACGAAGTTCCGGATATCATGACCACCTATGAGCAGGAATTCGTCGATCAGGGCAAGTACATGGATATCAGCGATGTAAACGAGTGGTGGGATCGTCTGATTCCGTCCATGCGGGACAGCTGTACCGACCTGAAAACCGGCAAACAGTACCGCGTCTGCACGAATATGACCATGGCCGGCTTCTTCTACAACAAGGAAATCTTCGAAGAACTGGGACTGACCCCCGCCGTGACCTGGGATGAATTCGTCAGCAATCTGGAGGTCATTAAGGAAAAGAAACCGGATGTGGTTCCTTGGTTCATCTTCGGGAAAGAAGCATGGCACCTGGGCCATCTGATTGAGTTTATTCCGCATGGCTATCTGAAGCAGAGCCTGGGCGCGCTGGAATGCAAGACCGCGATGCTGAACAACGAAAGCGAGAAGCTGAGGCTTGGCGCCGCGGACGGATGCATGGCCGTATTTGCCCAGAACATGCTGGATCTGCAGGCGAAAGGGCTGATTAACGAGGATGTCCTGACCGCGACCGGGGACAACTGCACGGAAGCGTTCGTAACCGGCAAGGCTGCCATGTTCTCCAACGGCATGTGGGCGCTCTCCGGGATTCTGGAAGCGAATCCGGATATGGCGGATAAAATCGGCTTTGCGCCGTATCCTGCTTACATGCCCGACAGCCAGCCCGTCGTGCTGTGCGCTGAGGACAGCGGCTACGCCATCTCCGCAACCACGGAGAACGTCGACGCCGCCAAGGCGTTCCTGACCTTCCTGTTCAGCGCGGAGAACCAGAAGAAGTACAGCGAGTCCCTCGGCTCCCCGAGCGCGTTCACGGACGTTGAAGCGGCATGGGCGCCCGAAGGATTTGTCAGGGATGTGACGGCTGTGCTGAACAGCGCTGTGAACATCGGTTTCACCAATGAGAAGCCCGCGGGCTTCAGCGGCGATGATGCCGGCCGGATGGTGCAGGACCTGCTGGCGGGCACCTATGACGCCCAGGGCTTTGCGGAAGCTTATGAAAAAGCCTGGAACGAAGGGTTCTGATCAATCGGCAGTCTGATGGAAGGGGCGTCTCAAACAGACGCCCTTTCCCATTATGATGACAGGGAACAGGCGGGAGGCGATCATATGCGGGCCAGAAAAATCAACCGGACACAGTTTCTGTCCTTCCCGGCTTTGCTGCTGTACAGTATCTTCTTTGTCTATCCGCTTCTCAAAGGAATCGGAATGAGCCTGACGGACTGGGACGGGATGGGCTCCGCAAACTTTGTCGGCCTCCGCAACTTTGCAAAGTTCTTTCAGGATGCGCGGGCGACGGGGGATATCCGCACCACGCTGATTTTTGCCGCGGGCAGCGCTGTCTTTCTGAACCTTGCCGGACTGGGATACGCGCTGCTGATGGAGCAGCCTTTCCGGGGCAGAAGCGCGGCGCGGGTCATCATCTATCTGCCGGCCATCATCAGCCCGCTGATTATGGGCTATATCTGGTATTTTCTTCTGCAGCCCGGCCGCGGGTTCCTGTACCATGCGGCGGAGCAATTGGGAACAACCTTTTTTCTTGGAAAATGGATGAATCATTATCCCACGACCATGGCGGTGCTGATTTTTGTCAATGTCTGGCAATACGCCGGGATGACAATGATTATTTATCTGGCCGGACTGAAGAATATCTCTCCGGACATCCGTGAAGCCGCCATTGTGGATGGAGCCGGTTCCTGGCAGCGGTTTATCAGCGTGACCCTGCCGCTGCTGATGCCCGCCATCCGAATTAATGTTGTGACCAATATTATCGGTTCCCTTTCCGTGTTTGATGTGATCATGTCCCTTACGGAAGGCGGCCCGGGCTACGCGACGGAAAGCCTGAGCATCTATATCATGAGAATGTGTTATGGCAGCCGCACCGGATACTCTACCGCTGTGGCCATGATTCTGTTCTTCATGATCCTGATCCCCGTCCTGATTTCACTGTATCTGACGAAAGAAAAGGGTGACGCATGATGAGACAGGAGCATAAAGCCTTTCGAATATTCAGGGTGATGCTGGTGATCCTGATCTGTCTGATGTGCATCATCCCTTTCTATATCCTGCTGGTCCTCTCCCTCAATGCCCCCTCCCGCATTTACTACGAGGGGAATCTCTTCATTCCGTCCTTTGACTGGGGAAACTACGCGATGGCCTGGGAAAAGAGCCGGATCGGTCTGGCCATGATCAACTCCGCGCTGATCACCGCAGGTACCCTGGGTCTGACCATCCTATTGGGCGGCATGGCCGGATACGCCATTGCCCGGCACAATACGGCATACAATCGGTTCGTCTTCTCCGTGCTGATTGGCTGCATGATGATTCCGGGGATTATAAATACTGTTCCGCTGTATACGCTGATGCGAAAAATCAAGGCGGTCAATACGCTGTGGGGAATGATTCTGGTCTGTTCCGCGCTTGCCATGCCGTCGGCCGTATTCATCTATACCACTTTTGTCCGGGCCCTGCCCCGGGAACTGGACGAGGCGGCTGAAGTGGACGGCTGCACGGGCTTTCACGCCTTCTGGCGGATTATTTTCCCGATCCTTCAGCCGGCCACGGCCAGCTTCGTGATTCTGAACGGCTTTGGAGTTTGGAATAACTATGCGCAGGCTGTGTTTTTCCTGCAGAGCAGGGAAAAGCAGAATATCCCGCAGGCCCTGAGCGTTTTCTTTCAGCAGTTCGGCGGCGCGAAATGGCATCTGATGGCCGCGACGGCGGTGATCGCCATGATTCCGGTCATAGTGATCTTTCTCGTTTTCCAAAGACAGTTTATCGAAGGCCTGACGGAAGGAGCGGTAAAGGGATGAATGCGCTGTCAACCTGCCAGGGCAGATATGAGGAAGGCGAACACATCCGGCTGCTTTTACAGCAGAGCGTAAACGCCGATCGGGCGGACTGGTGCGTTACGCATCTGGAAAAAGAGGTATTCTCCGGCAGCATTCCCGTTGTTCAGTGCAGACAGGAGCTGACGCTTCCTTCTCTTCCGGCCGGCGGATATGGGATAGAAGTCAAACTGTATCAAAAAGGCCGTTTCCAGATCAAACGAAACACGGCGGTTAACGTGGGCGGCCAGATCGTTCGCTATGGCTTCCTTTGTGATTTTACGGAAAAAGAATCGGATGCTGTTTCTGCGCTGGCCGAATATCATATCACGCATGTCCAGTTCTACGACTGGAGCTGGAGACATGACAGCCTGATTGCGCCGCAGGATGAATATCAGGATATGATGGGCAAGCATAACTCGCTGGCCGTCATCAGACAGAGAATCGCGGACTGCCGCCGGCGCGGCATGCTGGCCATGGCTTACGGCGCCGTGTACGCAGCCAGCCGGGAATTCCATGGGGCGCATCCGGACTGGGGCCTGTATGGCGCGGGAGGTCAGCCGCTGGTCTTCATTAACACCTTTTACTATATGGATATAGACAGCCCCTGGAGGGATCATCTGATCCGGGAATACCTGAAAGCGGTTACGGTTGCAGGGTTCGATGGGGTTCATATGGATACGTACGGCGAACCCAAAACGGCTTTTGCGCAGAATGGAGAAAAACGGCGACTGGAGGAGGGCTTTCCCGCGCTGATCCGCGATGTATATGCCGCGATGAAAAGCAGCGGGATCCAGCCCCATCTGATCTTTAATAATGTCGGCACCTGGCCCGCCGAAAAGACGAGAGCGTGCCCGCAGGATGCGGTGTATATGGAACTGTGGCCGCCGATGGACAGATACCGCCATCTGCGTGCGGCGATTCAAAAGGCGGGAAACCATCCCGTGGTCCTGGCCGCCTATCCGGCAGCCTTCCGAACGGATACACCCGACCGGGCGCTGTCCAGCCAGCTTCTGCTCTCCTTTGCCATCGCGGTGCAGGGCGCTTCTCAGCTGTTTATCGGAGAAAAGAACGCGGCGGTCACGCAGGGCTATTATGCGGATTATACGAGACTGACAGAAGAGCAGACGATTCGCATCCATGACTATGAAGACTTTTTTGTCCGGTACGGCGATCTGCTTTATGACCGCTCCCTGGAGGACGTCACGTATACGCATTTCGGCGGCGACAACGCGGAATACCGGATGGATGCTCCGTGTTCGGCAGACGGGGACCCGGGAAGGATCTGGATCATCATCCGGGAAAACACAAACCGGAAACTCATCGGATTCGTTAACCTGTGCGGTGTTCAGGATGCATACTGGAATACCGGGAAAGACAGGCCCGTGCCGCAGCATCACCTTGTCCTTCATGTCCTGGTTGATCAGGAACCGGATGCCGTGTGGTATGCTTCCCCGGATCAGGAGTCGGGTCGTCCGGTGCAGCTGAAATATACCGTTTCGCTCCATCCATACGGTCTTGAAATCAGCTGCGAAATACCGTCGCTGTTCTACTGCGGCATGGTCTGGATTGGCTAGGAGACAGGGGACGGGAGGAGACGCGGAACCGTCGCCTGATCCCCGGGAAATGTGGCAAGGTGCTTTGTTGTTTTTTTGAGGCAGGCAGGGGACGCACTTAGCATCCGTAGGGGGAAGGACGGACTCTCGTCCTTCCCCTACCGGAGGATGCTAATCCGGAGGATGGTATATGTATATATACCAGCTTGCCGCCGCCATCCATCAGGGGGTCTTTTTGGCTTCCCGGATGATGCCTTTTTCTAGAACAAATTCACCTTTCATGCGCTCGATCCGGTTGCGAATCGTCCGCTCGGCCAGCCCCAGATGCGCTGCCATATCCTTTACGGAGACGCCGGTACCGTCCATGTTTTGGATCTGGAAGGCGGTTCGGAATTCTTCAGCGGCACACTCGGAGGTCTTATGGAATCGGTTCTTTAGCCGGCCCGCTTCCGCTGAGCCCTGGGCGGGCATCTCCTTCAGGGAAGTATTCAGATCCAGCCGGTGAATCGGATACTCGAACCAGAAATTGACGGGGGTGAAGTTCTCGAATTCGCGCAGGCTGCACTCCAGCCGCCAGGCGGTCGCGCCGCGCTCAGCGATCATGTTCCGGACCTCGTCGCTGAGCTCCAGCTCGATCATGTCCAGCTGGGCGTCCGGATCCCGGGCGAACACGCCGCTGCCGGAGGCCCGGTCCATGGCCCGCTTGGCGCCCTGCGCGCCTTTGGAATGGTGATGACAGTATATCGTGGAGCAGCCCGTTTCGTTGCAGATCCGGTCGAACTGGTTGCAGAAGGCCGCCATATCCGATGCGCTGTTCTCGTCCCCCGTGATGACCTTGTATATCGGGTCGATGACGATGGCGTCCAGATGCTGATGCCGCACCCGGCGGACGAGCTTGGGCACCAGCTTATCCAGGGGTACCGCATGGCCGCGCAGATTCCAGATGACGATGTCTTTCATGTGGCGCTGCTTTATGCCCATCGCGTTATAAATCTTTACAAAGCGGTTCACGCAGGACGCGCGGTCAATTTCCAGATTGACATACAGCACGCGGCCCTTCCGGCAGGGGAAGCCCAGCCACGGCAGGCCCTCTGCGATGGCGATGCACAGCTCCATGAGCAGGAAGGACTTCCCGGCCTTGGAACTGCCGGAGATCAGCATCTTATGCCCCTGGCGCAGAACGCCTTCAATCAGCTCCTCCGGCAGGGCGGGCGGGTCCGCAGCGAGATCTTCCAGATCCTCCAGACCGGGCAGCTCGTCGGAGACCCCCTCCGCGAAATCCATCCAGTCCGCCCAGCTTTTCCGCCCCAGGTTCACGCCGAGCAGCTGCTGGAAATGACTGTTCCGGGTGACGCCGGGCATGCGGGACAGCCGGCTTTCGTTCCGGTTCTGCGTATCCACCTTTACCCCATGGGCCGCGAGAAAATCATACAGAAAGGTCACGCGATTCCGGTATTCCCGGGCATCGTCCGCATCCACCCGCACGACGGCATGGACGCTCTTGCCGGCGCTGGAAACCAGGGCCGCAATCGGGAGCTCCAGCTTCCGGTAGAGCGAGATCTGTTCAGGGATGGGCATTTCATCCGATTCCACCAGGGCAAACCGGAAGCCGGTCACGTTTTCGTTCCGCACCCCTTTGCCGTCCAGGGCGTTGAAGCGAATCCACGCGCCGGCTTCCGGCTTCCGGCTTCCAGTCGCCGACGGTGGCGCCGAGGTCGTCGGGGTATTTTTGCAGGGAGGCGATCAGCTCGCCGGCCGTCCGGTTATAAACCCCCTTGCCGGGAACCCATTTGCCATCCGCGTTTTGCCAGGCATCGCCCGTGACGTAGCCCACGTGGTCCTCCGGGCGGAAAAGGGTCTGCAGATACAGGATCAGGTCCTCCGTGGGCTTCCGGGCCGGCGGGGGATCGGGCCGGCCGTCGCCGTCATATTCAATGACGTCATCAAAGCCCATGCATCCGTCCTCGCCGGAAAAGGGCGTCCACCCGCGGTCCCGCGCCATTTTGATAATGGTCCCGCCGGTGACGGGTGTCTTGCTGCCGTGAAAGGAGTCCCAGCGCCGGGCGCACTCGCCCGGATGATACCGGGCGGGATCCCGGCTGCTCCACTGGTCCCATACGCTCAGGTCAAATCCCTCTGCCTTCAGCGCCATGCCGACCCGGATCCACTCGTCGTGGGTCAGCTCCGCGCAGGGGATACGGTCCAGAGAGGAAAGAATGTTTCTCATGATCGTTTTCTCCTTCGTTATTCCGGTTTGTATGCCGTCGCGTCGAACCTGGAGGGAAGGTGCCAGTTGTGCGCGGCCAGGCGTGAAATGACTTCATTCGCCTGCTGGAAGGTCCAGGTGCCGACATGCTGGAAACCAAACTGTTCCAGGCACCGGATCTGCTTGGGGGTGGACAGCCCGTCCTCCTGACGGCGAATCAGCCGGTCGATCAGGAGATGGGCTTTGCCCATATTCTCGACATTTTCGGGATAGATGCCGCGCTTTTCGAGAAACTGCAGCTGCTTCTGGGTGGGCGGCTCCATTTCCCAGGCGAAGGTGGGCGTATAATTGGTCAGGTCTTCCGCCGCGATGGACACGGCAAACTGCAGGGGATCCACCAGCTTCCGCTTCCGGAAACGCATTTCGGCCAGCTTTCGGGCCAGGGCCAGCTCCCGTTCCTGCAGCACATCCGATTCCGCCTGTTCCTCGGCCTCCATGATGTCCACGCCATGGGGCGCGTCCTTGACCTGGCGGTCGATCTTCGCGGCGATCTTCTCGTCCTTTGCGATCAGGGAGGAGGGCCGGCACAGGTCGTGCCGTTCGGTGAGCCAGAGAAAGTCCAGCAGGAGCAGTTCCGTTTTGCCCGGATAAAGGCGCATGCCGCGGCCGACCATCTGCTGATAAAGGCTGCGGACCCTGGTGGGGCGGAGAATGACAATGCAGTCCACCGCCGGGCAGTCCCAGCCCTCCGTCAGCAGCATGCTGTTGCACAGCACGGAATATCGTCCCGCCTCAAAATCCCGGAGAATTTCCGCGCGGTCGGCGCTGCTGCCGTTGACCTCGGCGGCGGGGACACCCATTTCGTTCAGGAGATTGCAGAAAGTCTGGGAAATGCGCACCAGGGGAAGAAAGACGACGGTTTTCCGGTCCGCATAGTTTTCAGCGATTTCCCGGGCAATCCGGTGCAGGTAGGGCTCCAGCGCCGTGCCGATCTCCTCGGCACTGTAGTCGCCGCTGCTCATGCTTACGTCGCTGATATCCAGCTGCAGGGGGATCATCTGGGCCTTGATCGGGCAGAGGTATTTCTCCCGGATGGCCTGGCGCATGGTATATTCGTATGCGCACGAATCGAAGAAGCGGCCCAGACTCTGCATATCGCCCCGGTCCGGCGTTGCGGTGACGCCCAGGACGCTGGCGCCGCTGAAATGCTCCAGCACCCGCTGGTACGTATCGGCCAGGCAGTGATGCGCCTCGTCCACCACGATCGTTTTGAAATAATCCCGGGGAAACTGGGACAGGCGCTTATCCTGACAGAGGGACTGGACGGAGCCCACGGTGACGGGCAGCGGGCTGCCCAGGGAGGAAGCGCCCGCCTTTTCATAGGCGCAGTCCAGCCCGGTGACCTGCTTCACCTTATCCGCCGCCTGATCGAGCAGCTCGCCGCGGTGGGCCATGATCAGGGCCCGCCCGCCGTCCTTTACCTGTTCCTGAACCACGGAGGCAAAGCACACCGTTTTCCCGCACCCGGTGGGGAGGACCAGAAGCGTCCGCTTCCGGCCCTCTGACCACTCGCGCAGGATGGCGTCCCTTGCCTCGGCCTGATAGGGTCGAAGCTCCATCGCCATGATTACTTTCCTCCGTCGCCCCAGGGCAGGTCAGCATCATCCACGGGCGTAAGCGCCACGGAAGGATTATAGTCATAGAAGCGGACCACGTCGTTTACCTGGCGCTCCTCGCCGTCCCTCGTCGTATAGGAGCGGGGCCTGATATGCGCCCGGCCGCGGGCGCCCGGAAGGCTGCTCCAGTCCATGGCGAGCTTTTCCCCGTGCTTCTTCTGGCCGATACAGCGGAAGAAGGCCGCGATCTTCCATTCCAGGGTGCGGTACAGGATCAGATCGAAGCGGGCCGTCGCCGGGCCCTGATCGTTGTCGATCCGGATGGTCAGGGTCGCCTTGTTGCAGGGCGGAAGCTTGGCGCTGCCGGGGAAGCGGCCGCGCTCAAAGCCGGTGACGGTGAAGGTGTAGTCTCCTTCGGGAAGGACGATGAATTCCTGTCCGTCGCTTTCCAGGGTGTCATTCCAGTCCATGATGTTGGTATCCATTTCCATTTACTGATAACCTCCAATATTCAAGTTGGATGCACCTTCTCCGATAAAAAGTGTGCAGATGGCTGCCTGTCCCCGGCCTATCGGATGCCGGAGCGGCCGGGCACCGGTAACAGGCATGCCGGTCGAAGAGGATGAACGCTGCAGCGTTCAGGAACGAGGAAACCTGATCAGGGTCTCCTTTGGCGAAAAAAGGGCGCTGCGTCTTTTAAACCGAAGGCGCTTTCGGGCAAAAGGAAAACGCCTTATCCGTATCCGGATAAAGCGCCGTCGGCATAAAAAAACGCCCATATCGCTCAAACGATATAAGCGTTCCCATTGCAAAACTGTTTCCTGCCCCCTGAGAAGCCCGCAGGGAGGAGGGATTCCTAGAGCCCGTTGTCGAACGTCCTTTTTTTCGACGATACACATTATAGCCATTTTTTCCTGTTCCGCTACTGACATTTACTGCCATTTTATGAAATTCTTCGCCTTTTTCATGAACTTTTTACACAAAACCTTTTCCTGAACAGCACCCATGCCTCCCGTGTATCCTGACTTCGAAGGGCCATGGCGGCAGGAAATACTTTCGATCATGCTCTTCGCTTCTGTTTATGCCTTGCTGAATTTTTCCTTGGGCTGCCTGCAGCGATGATCTGGCTGCGGGTGAAGTTGTAATACGGGCCGTCCGTGAAATTAATCAGGCAAAAAAACGGCCGAGAGGAAGTCTCTCGGTCGGTTTTTATCGACAGGATTCTTGTGATCTGCGGGAAGGTCAGTTCAGCTCCATCGC
>CADBTC010000080.1 GCA_902797445.1 uncultured Eubacteriales bacterium
CCCAGCACCGTGTTGCTCAGCGGATTTCCCTCCGCGGTATAGATATTGCAGAAGGTCGCGCCGTCTTCCTGCGCTGCCATGGATACGCCGGAGAGCATCTCCTCCATGGCGATCTCCATAAAGCATACCGACAGCTGCTTTCCCCGGAAGGTCATATCCACGGGCACGGCGACAATGACCGTTTTACGCTCCGAATCCATATCCTTGATGGAAATCTCCGGCCCGTCCAGATTCTGATGGGAAAAATGATAATCCCCGATATTCGTCTGGATGCCCTGGGAGGTATAGATGAGGCCGTCGGAGTCGACAAAAGCGAATTTCTCCAGGGAGAAGAGCTGTTTCATATTCGCCTGGTACTCGCGCAGGTGCGCGTCGTCGCTCAGGTCCTCCTTCGACATCATCTCCAGGGCGGTATAGATCACATTAATCTTGTCCTGCAGGTTTTTGGACACCACCTGCTCCCGTCTGCCCGCCAGCTCGTCCAGATACAGCAGGCTCACGGAACGGACAGCCGATTCCGTGTCCCGCCGGGCGGCTCCCCCGATCCACAGGGTCCCGGCGATAAACAGAATCAGCAGCAGACCGACCCCAATCACCATATAGAGGGTGATGTGACTTCTCTTCTCTTTCATGGCACTCTTTCACTTTCCTGCTCCGGCCGGCGGAAGCGCCCGCAGGAGGAAATATCCAAATGTCTACTAATCTACTATATATCCCGGGAAGGGATCCGTCAAGACGCCGGGGAAAATTTGTTCTTTTTCTGCGCTGCTTTCGTCTTCCCCGGATCTCCTGCAGCGGTTTCCGCGGCCGCGGATGCACCCGGTGCCCGGATCCCTTCAAAAAAGGACGGCCCGCCCTTCTCTCCTTCCGGAAGGAGGGAAGCGGAGACCGTCTCTTTGGAATTGCTTATTTCTTCCGTTTCTCCGCCAGATAGGCGATGGCGCTGTGCGCGGCCACATTGCCTTCCCCGGCGGCTTTCACATACTGATAGGGGCGCCCGGTGCAGTCCCCCGCGGCGAAACATCCCGGCAGGTTTGTCTTCATGCTCCGGTCCACGGCGATATGGCCGTCCTCCGTCGCCAGCCCGGGCATCAGGGTCCCCAGAGACATGCTGTCCCGCAGGCAGAAGACCCCGTCCACCTTCACCTCGCTCCCGTCGTTCAGCGTCAGCGAGGTCAGCCGTCCGCCTTCGCTGTTCATTTTCACAGGCCGCCCTGCAGGACGCTCCGCATTGGCCCCAATCTCCCCCGGATCCTTATAGGTTGGGAAATAATACAGCTTTTCGGCCAGCTCGGACAGGAACTCCGCCTCATGCTCAAAGCGCTTCGCGTTGCAGATCACAGCGATGGTCTTTCCCTTATAGAGATTGCCGTCGCAGGTGGCGCAGTAGCTGACGCCGCGGCCCACCAGATCCTCTTCCCCTGGAAGAGTCCCCGTGGCGGCGACACCGGTCGTCAGGATCACCGCTTCGGCTTCATAAAAGTCGCTGCCGGCCATCAGGCCGTAATGATCTCCCAGATCGGCGACTCCCGTCACCATCCTGTCCGTAATCTCGATGTTCTGCTCCGCCAGCTGCCTGCGGAAGACCTCGTTCATCTCCGCCCCGGTCACCATCGGAAGGCCCGGATAGTTGGCGATGCGCTCCGCCCGCCCCACCTTGTCGGACAGGGCCGCGCTGCCCAGCATCAGAATGGTCTTATGGTTGGCCGCCAGGGTCAGCGCGGCGGATACCCCTGCCGGGCCGGTGCCAACGATGGCCACATCATAAATCATGCGATTGCTCTCCTCTGATATCACTTTTGTCGTATTGTGCATTTTTCGTTTCCGTTTCTGCAGGCGGGCCTTCCGCTCTCTTCCAGGCCGTCCCGCAGTCGGTTCAGCGCTCGGATTATACCATTCATCCAGGCGGAGTGTCAATCATGGCGGATCGGCCGGGCCTCAGTTCAGCAGCGCCAGCAGCTCCTCATTGCTCAGGCTCATCAGGCTTTCGCTCCGGCCTTCCAGAATGGCGTCCGCCAGGTCCTGCTTGGCCTCCTGGAGCTCCAGAATCTTCTCCTCGATGATATCCTTTGCGATCATCTTATAGACCGTCACCTGCCGGGTCTGGCCGATCCGGTGGGCCCGATCCGTGGCCTGATTCTGGGCCGCCAGGTTCCACCACGGATCGTAGTGAATCACCACGTCCGCTCCGGTCAGGTTCAGCCCCGTGCCTCCCGCCTTCAGGGAAACCAGGAAGACCGGCGTGTCCCCTTCGTTAAACTGATTGACCAGGGAAATCCGGGTCTCCTTGGGGGTGGAACCGGTGATCTTGAAGAATTCGATGCCCGCCGCCTTCAGATCCTCCTCCAGCAGCGCCAGCATGGAGGTAAACTGGCTGAAAATCAGCATCCGGTGGCCGCCGTCCATGGCGCTCTGGACCAGCTCCATGCAGGCCGCACGCTTGGCGGATTCCCCCCGATAGTCTTCAAAGAGCAGGGAGGGATCGCAGCAGATCTGCCGGATGCGGGTCAGCTCCGCCAGAATACGGATCTTATCCTCCCCCGTATTGCCGCTGGCGTGAATCATCTGCTGCATATGGACCACCTGCGCGTCATACAGCTTCTGCTGCTCCCCGTCGAAGCGGGCATAGCGGACCTCCTCCAGCTTCGGAGGCAGGTCCTTCAGCACGTCCTCCTTCAGCCGGCGCAGGATAAAGGGCCCCACCGTTTTCTTCAGCCGGGCGGTCATTTCCTCGTCCTGATCCCGGGAGATCGGGATTTCGAACCGCCGGACGAAGTCCTCAGACTGATACAGGAAGCCCGGCATCAGATAATCAAAGATGCTCCACAGTTCGCTCAGCCGGTTTTCGATCGGCGTTCCCGTCAGGGCGAAGCGGTGATCCGCGGAGATCAGCTTCACGGATTTCGCGGCGGCCGCCTTCTGGTTCTTGATATACTGGGCTTCATCCAGAACACACAGATGGAAATGCAGCCCCTCATACAGGGCGATGTCCCGCTTCAGCAGATCGTAGCTGGTGATATAGACATCCGCCGGGGTGCTTTCTCCGGCGCTCCCGTTCTTTCTGGCACTCCGGTTCTTCCCCTCCTCCGCCGGCACCGCCAGCGTCGCGGCCGAAACCGCGTCCAGTGCCTTTACGGCCGCGTTCTTCGGCGGCCGTCCCCGCCTTTTGGGCTGGGGCGCTGCCGGTTCTTCGGCACTTCCCGTATCCGGCGCCATGTCCGGGATTGTCTCCGGCGCCGTGTTCTTCGGCGGTCTTCCCCGCCGCTTAGGCTGGGGAGCCGCTTCCCCGGCGGTTTCCGTCCCCGAGGCCGCGCCGGCCAGGATCCCCTGAAGCAGCGCCGGCGTTTCTTCCACTGTCCGGCCCCGGCCGATTTCCGCCAGGATTTCCTTCCGGGCCCCGGTGGTGCCGGTGATGGTCCGGACCTTCAGGCCCGGCGCAAAGCGGTTCACCTCCGCCTGCCAGTTATAAACCAGGGATGCGGGGCAGATCACCAGGCTCGGCGCCTGCACGCCTTTTTCCTTCGCCGCCTGGAACAGGGCGATCATCTGGACCGTCTTGCCCAGGCCCATCTCGTCCGCCAGGATGCCGCCGAATCCGGCCTCCTCCAGGGTTTTCAGCCATTTGTATCCGTATACCTGATAGGGCCTGAGGGTGTCCTCCAGAGCGCCCGGCACCTCGTAATCCGCGTCCCGGATGGTCTGGAAATTTTTGATCAGCGCCCGGTAGGTCCGGTCCCGGGAAGCCGCCAGGTGATCATGCTCCTGCAGCATCCGGTCCAGATACAGCGCCCGGTACAGGGGCAGATGCACCTGCTGCCGGATGACCGACATGGGGGTCAGGTCCAGGCCGGAGAGCAGCGCCGTCAGATCGGCCAGCTCCTGGTTGTCCTCCAGGTCCACGTAGTCCCCGCTCTTGAGGCGGTAGTACCGTTTTTTCTTCTGATAGCTGTCCAGGATGGACAGAAGCTCCTGCTGGCTGTAGTCTTTGGAGGTCACGGAGAGATCCATGATGCCGCTTTTGACGGCAACCCCGACCTGCACGCTGAAAAAGGGCTTGATGCCCCGGCGCTTGAAAGCCTCCGTTCCGTGGACATCCCCGTATTTTTCCAGCCGGGCGATCCCGGTCTGCAGGAAATCATACAGGCTGTCGTCCGTCATCTGGGAGACATACCGCTGATTCCGGCTGTCGTACTGTCCGAAGCTTTCCCGCAGCATCGCCTGGATCCGGGCTTCCTGCTCCGCGTCCCGGTATTCTCCCGGGGACCCGGCATCCAGATCGTGTTTCCTGTCCTCATAGGCTACGCGGCACCGGCAGCTGAGGACCATGTCGTCGGTCAGATCCAGATAGAACGTGAACTGGGGCTCCGGGGGCAGATACTTCTGGGGCTCCCCTTCCGTATGGTCCACGACACGGACGAAGGGATTGTTCATCAGAGAGGGCAGCGCCCGGTAATAGAATTCCTGCAGATGATCCCGCCCCACCCGGAAGCGGAACAGGCCGGAGGCATCCGCCACGGACCGGAAGGGCGCAAGCACCTCCATCTCCCGGGCTTCCATACGGCTGAGGGTCTGTCGGTTCAGGTGATACATGGCGCTGGCCCCCTCCAGCATGACGGGGATCATCCCCGAGACCGTGACGCCGCCGAACTGCCCCGCCGTATCCACGATCTGATCGATGGTCAGGGTGAAATGCATCTTCGTATATCCCACATCGATCATCTCGCCCTTGATGCCGTTGGATTTATCCGTATATTCGCAGCTTTTTCCCTCCGCCAGCTCGTAAAACTGGTCCAGCACCGCTCCCGTCAGGGGCTGCTGGGCCTTGATCGCCAGGGTCACCGGCCGCGTCCACGAGTTCGCCCGGGCGTAGAGCGCCTCGTTCACATCCTCCAGCTCCGTAACCCGACGCTGGATAAAGGTGAGCCAGGGCCTGGCCTCCTCGGCAAAATCCAGCTTTCCGAAATCAATGCTTTCCGTTTTGGACAGCTCCAGGGTCTGCCCTTTCTCCCAGGCAGTCAGCAGGTCCCGCAGGTTCCGCAGCACCAGCATTTTTCCGTTTTTCTTTCCCACCTTGAAGGAAACCTGGGCCACCCCGTCCTCCACGACGATGCGGGGAGCCAGCAGCACGCTGCTCTCCTTCGCGGCGGCCTTCTGAATTTCCCGCTTCTCCGCCCGGGTCTGGGCGGAATGCAGGTTCTGGAAGAATTTTTTGGCCGCGTCGTCCGTCAGGTCCTCCCGGGCCAGCTGCGCCGTAAAGCGAATCATCTCCCGGAGAATCAGGAGTTCATGCGGGCAGAGGGCCTTCTCCGGCAGGGCGGGCATCTCGTGGAACAGGCAGTCGCAATGCATTATCGAAAAGCCGTCGCGCCGCAGCACCGCGGCCGCCCGTTCCCATACCTCGATTTCCTCGTTATAGACCTGGCTTTCGCCCGAGATGAATTTGCTTCCGTCCCGGTTTTCATGCTCCAGCACCCGCACGTTCCGGCCGCCGATCTGCTTTGACTCCTGCAGGGCCCATGCGCAGGAAACATAGCCCTCCGTCGCTTTCAGCAGATCATACAGCACCAGTCCCTTCGGGCGGCCGATTTGCATCAGCGCGGAGACCGGCTGGAAATCCCGGATCTCCGCACGGAGTGTCTCTATGTATGCTCTCCGCTTCAGATACTGAGCCTCCCGCTTCTGCCGGTCCCGGTATTCCCATTCGGATTCCTCCACGGCATAGGGAGCCCCGAGCTCCTTTTCCCAGGCCAGCATGACCGCCGCGTCATGGACACAGACATGCCCGGCCGTCCGCCCTTCTTTGCATGTGCAGATAAAGTTCTCCGTATCCCATACGGCTTCCACGCTGCGGGGAAAGTCCCGGATGGTCACGGTCATTTTTTTCCCTGCGCCGAAAAAACTCCGGGTCCCGCAGGTGACGACGGCGCTCCGGAAATAATAGGCTTTCCCGGTGAACCGGACCCCGCTGATCTGCCGGGGATCCGCCGCGGCTTTCAGCTGATCCTCCGTAAACAGATGGCGCCAGTCGATCTCCTGCCGCAGCTTTTGTTTGCCCAGAATTTTCATCTCTTCCATGTGCTGTTCCCGCTCCCGTCCGATATTGAATAAGGCGCTGTGGATGCCGGTCTTCGCATTCCCTTCATTATATCCGATAACACGAGAGGGACGCAAGTACCCCAAAGCGCCAGTCCAGGGGCGGGGCCCCAAAAAGCAGGATGGTTCACGGATTCCGCAAACCGCCTGCATCGTTATTTTCGGCCGCGGGCGCACTCGCGTGCTGCAAACACCGCACGGCGGATGCATCGAACAGCAGTCTCGAAAAACGGGCTTTTCAAATGGTTTCGGAATATGGTAGAATAATGGTTGAACGCATCCTGCCGAAAGGAATGAAAGGAAGAAATGCCCATGCATGTAACGGAACAGGACCGCCGCGCCTGCAGCGTCCATCTGTCCGGGGACGGACGCGCCGTAGAAATTATTGACCAGACCTGCCTGCCAGGCCGGGAGGTTTACCTGACCCTGACAGAACTGGAAGACCTGTGCGATGCCATCAAGCGCCTGGCGGTCCGAGGCGCCCCCGCCATCGGGATCTTCGCCGGATATGCCATGTACGTTATGTCTCTGTCGGAAAGCGGAGAAAGCCCCGAAGCTTTCCGCGCCGGGCTGGAGGAAAAGGGCCGGGTGCTCAGTGCCGCCCGCCCCACCGCGGTAAATCTGTCCTGGGCAGTCCGGCGGATGCTGAGCGTGCTCCGGGCCCATGAGGATGCCCCGGTGCCGGAGCTTCGGGAGCGGCTGCTGGCCGAAGCGGTCGCCATCCATGACGAAGACATTCAGATGTGCACCCGGATCTCGGAATACGGTCTCTCTCTGGTCAGGCCCGGGGACGGCATCCTGACCCACTGCAACGCCGGCCCCCTGGCCACCTCGAAATACGGCACCGCCATCGGCCCCGTGCTGCTGGGCAAGGAGCGGGGGATCGACCTGAAGGTCTTCTCCGACGAGACCCGCCCCCTGCTGCAGGGCGCGCGCCTGACATCCTATGAGCTGCAGAAGGCCGGGGTGGATGTGACCCTGATTTGCGACAACATGGCCAGCATGGTCATGAAAAACGGATGGGTCCAGGCCTGCTTCGTGGGCTGCGACCGGGTGGCCGCCAACGGGGATTTCGCCAACAAGATCGGAACCTCCGGCGTCGCCATCCTGGCGAAATACTACGGCATCCCCTTCTATACCCTCGGGCCCGCCTCCACCATCGACATGTCCTGCCCCACCGGCGCGGACATCCACATCGAGCAGCGGGATCCGGAGGAGATCAAGACCATGTGGTACAAGGAGCCCATGGCCCTGCCGGAAGTCAAATGCTTTAACCCCGCCTTCGACGTCACGGACCATTCGCTGCTGACCGCCATCGTCACCGACCGGGGCATCGTCTATCCGCCCTTCGATGTGAACCTGAAAAAGCTTTTTGCCTGATTTCATCCGGGCAGTGCCCGGCAGAAGCCGGCGAACCGTTCCTTTGTCATTTTTCTGCCTACCGGGCCATGCCCGACAGGACGCAGACAGTTCCCTTCACCATCATAATCAGGAGGTATACATTCATGATGACTTCTTCCCCGTCCGCCTGTATTGAACTCAAGCCCGGCACCCATGTGGCCAAGGTGGTCCTGATGCCCGGCGACCCGCTGCGCGCCAAGTTCGTCGCGGAGCACTATCTGGAAAACCCCGTCCTCTTCAACGACGTTCGGAATATGCTGGGCTATACCGGCACCTTCGAAGGCAAGGAGGTTTCCGTCATGGGCTCCGGCATGGGCATCCCCTCCTTCACCCTGTACGCCCAGGAGCTTTTCCGCTTCTTCGGCGTTGAGGCCATCATCCGCATCGGCTCCGCCGGGGGCATCAGCGACGATCTGCATGTCCGGGATCTGGTGATCGCCATGGCCTCCTCCACCAATTCCACGATGGTGACCTCCTACGATCTGCCCGGCATTCTCGCCCCCGCCGCCAGCTACGACCTGCTGAAGGAAGCGGTGAAAGCCGCCGAGGAAATCGGCGTGAATCCCCGCGTGGGCACGGTCTACAGCTCCGACTTCTTCTATCATCCGGACAAAAACGTGAACCTGAAGGCCAAGGCTCTGGGGCATCTGGCCGTGGAAATGGAGTCCGCGGGCCTGTATCTGACCGCCGCGGCGGAAGGCAAAAAGGCCCTGGCCCTTTTCCAGATCTCCGACCACGTGTTTACCGGGGAGGCGCTCAGCGCCGCCGAGCGGCAGGACGGCTTCCATGAAATGATGGAGGTGGCCCTGAAGACCGCCATCCGGGCGAAGATCTGAAGCTCTCCCATCCGGGTTCCATTTGAGCTGTCCCGGCGTTGAAGCGGCTTCAGACAGCTGCGGAATATCTTTGTTCTGAAGCGATGATTTCAGAGCGGGCTGGCATGGACTCCCCTGTCTGCAGCCGGCGGGCTTTACGGAATCCCGGTATAGGCGCAAAAAACGGAGGCTTTCTCCTCAGGAGATTGCCCCCGCTTTTTTATTCCTCTTTTTTCCGGTCCAGCCTGCTGGCGCAGTGGACCAGCCAGGGCATTCCCCAGCCCAGCATGGCGCTCCAGCCCACGACGCAGGCCAGGCCCACGCCGGAAAGGCCCATGACCGGCACCATCAGCAGCGTGACCGCCACCCGGACGCTGATCTGCGTCAGGGAGGCCAGGACTGTCGAGCCCATGCGGCCGATGCCCCGGAAGAAGCCCTGCATGCCGTTTGTCAGGCAGGGCAGCGCATAGCAGAACCCGATGATCCGGAAGTAATCCACCCCCGCCTCCACGATGGCCGGATCGGTGGTAAACAGGCTCATCAGCGGCCGGCGCAGCAGCAGCACCAGGGCCGAAACCAGCAGCCCGCAGCCCGCCTCGATGCCCATTCCCTTTCTGAAGCCGTCCCTGGTCCGCCGGTGCTGTCCGGCGCCTTCATTCTGCGCCGTGAACGCGGTGATGCCGGTGGAAATGCTCCTTCCGGGCAGGAGACCAATATCCTCCACCTTCCGGACCGCGCTGAAAGCCGCGGCCGCGGACACCCCCAGCGTATTCACGCTGCTCTGAATCAGGATGTTCCCGATGGGCTGGGCGCACTGCTGCAGGGCCGTCAGCCCGCCGTAGGACAGGGTTTTCCCCGCCAGCTGCCGGTCGATGCCCAGGGTTTTCCAGGAAAAGCGCAGCACGGGCACATTCCGGTTCACGTGCAGGATGCACAGCACGGCGCTGATCCCCTGGGCCAGCACTGTCGCCGCGGCCGCTCCGGCCACGCCCATTTTCAGCGCCGCCACCAGCAGCAGGTCCATCGCGATATTGATGCCGCAGGAAACCGCCAGGTAACGGACCGGGGTATCCGAATCCCCCACGCTGCGCAGCGCGGCGGAATAGATATTATACAGGCACATAAAGGGCATCCCGAGAAAGATGATCCGCAGATAGGTTTCCCCTGCCTGCCAGGCTTCGGGCTGGACCTGCATCAGACCCAGAAACGTTCCCGTCAGGGGAATACCCGCCGCCATGATGACCGCGGCGAAGAGCAGCCCCAGGGTGACCGTGGTCCGCATTTCCGCCAGCAGGCGCTTGTGATCCTTCGCCCCGAAAAAGTTCCCCATCAGCACGGACGCCCCGATGCATACGCCGGACACCCCGAGGATCAGCAGGTTCATGATCTGGTCGCAGGTCCCCACCGCGGCCAGCCCCGCGCTGCCCGCAAAACGGCCCACCACCATCGTATCCACCATGTTATAGGAAAGCTGGAACAGGTTGCCCAGCACCAGCGGCACCGAAAACCGGATCAGATGCCCGACGGCGGATCCCTCCGTCATATCCTGGGTATGGTCCTTTTTCATGCCCTTTGTGCTTCCTTTCACCGCTTTGCTTACCGGATGATCCGGTCCGGCTTTATCATGATCCGCCAATGCGGGAGGGCTCCCCTGCGCCGAACATCGTGGGGCCTGGGGACCGTCGGCGTGGCCGGACTCCTTTTTGATTGGCTTATGTTATCCGTTTTTCTTGGCTTCGATCACCCAGAAGCCCCCGGACCGGTCCAGCTTCTCGACGGACGCGTACAGCGTCTGCAGATACTTTACGGCGCTTTCCGCCCCCTGCTGCTTCCGGATCACCAGATACAGCCGGCCGTTCTCGCTTAAGTGATCCCGGGCGTCCGCAAACATGCGGTAGATCACCTGCTTTCCGGCCCGGATGGGCGGATTGGTGATCACGGCGTCAAAGGTCCGGCCCTCCAGGGCGGAAAACCCGTCGCTCTCCAGGATTTCCACCTCCGTCCCGTTCCGCGCCGCGTTCTCCCGGCTGTGGGCGAGGGCCCGCAGGTTCACATCCGTCATGGTGACCCTGGTTTCGGGCCAGACCGCCTTCACGCTGATCCCGATGGGGCCCCAGCCGCATCCCATATCCAGGATGCGTCCGCTCAGCTTCTCCGGCAGCGCCTCCATGAGCAGCCGCGTGCCCGTATCCAGCTCGCCCCGGGAAAAGACCCCCGCGTCCGTCACGAACCGCAGTTCCTTTCCCCGGAACGCAAAGGTGCATTCCGCGGGCCGGGACGCGCTTTCCGGCTCCCGGGTATAATACTGATCCGCCATTTTCCGCCTCCCGGATGTTTGATAGGGAAAAAATCAGAATGTGTGCGCCAGCCACCGGAACCCGCCGGCGGGAACCGGCACGCAGACCGCGTCCCCTTCCGTGCCGTCCATCAGGTCCGTATACCGCTTTTCATCCCCCAGGCGCACGGTCTCATCCCCGTCCCCGAAGTTGAACAGCATCAGGATCTGCTCTCCCTGATAATACCGGCCGACCCCCAGCACATGGTCGCTTCCGGTCTCCAGCAGCCACACATCCGCTTCCGTGTCGAAGGCCGTATGCGCCAGGCGAATCTCCTCCATCCGTCGGATCGCGGAAAAAACCTGTCCTTCCGGGGTCTTTTCATCCCCGCGTTTTTTCGCCTTTTCCCAGTCCATATTCCCCCGGTGCAGATACCGGCTGTCTTCCCGCTTCAGGGGATCCTCGTGATAGGCGGTATCGTTCTCCTGGGCGATTTCATCCCCGCTGTAGAGCACGGGCACCCCGCTGAGGCCGAACATGAAGGCGTGCAGCATCCGGTCCCGCCGGATCGCCCGCTCGAGGGCTGTCTCGTCTCCGCTCCGGCGTGCGGTCCCGATGCCGCAGAGAGAAGCCGTGGTGCCGCACAGGCGCGCGTCCCCCAGCCGCGGATCATCGTTATACAGTTCTCCTTCCGCGGGGCTGCCGGGCCATTTTCCGGTCAGATAATCGTTCAGATACTTTTTATGCGGAACCTCCGCCTGGCCGAACTGACCCAGGAACCCGTAATCCAGCCCCCAGCCGATGTCGTCGTGGCAGCGCAGATAGTTCAGGAAGGTATAGACCCGCGGCAGGGCAAACACCTGGCCCAGCTGGTGGCGCAGCAGCCGCACGTCCCGGGTGGCCACGGTATGCCAGATGGAGGCCATGGTGGTCACATTGTACAGCAGATGGCATTCCGGCTTTTCCACGGAGCCGAAATAGGGAACGACCTTGCTGGGCTCCATGACCACTTCCCCCAGCAGCAGCGTCCCGGGACAGACAATTTCGCACACCATCCGCATCAGGCGCACCAGGGTATGCACCTCCGGCAGATTGCGGCAGGACGTCCCCAGGGTTTTCCAGATATAGGGCACCGCGTCCAGCCGGATGATATCCACCCCATGGTTGCAGAGGAACAGCATATCATCCGTCATATCGTTGAATACGACGGGATTGGCGTAATTCAGATCCCACTGATAGGGATAGAAGGTGGTCATGACGACCTTCCCCGCCTCTTCGCACCAGGTAAAGTTGCCCGGCGCCGTGGTGGGGAAAACCTGGGGCACGGTCTCCTCGAACCGGTTCGGAATGTCCCAGTTGTCATAGAAGAAGTACCGGTCCTGATATTCCTTCTCGCCCGCTCTCGCCCGCCGGGCCCATTCATGGTCCTCGCTGGTATGGTTCATGACGAAATCCAGGCATACAGCGATACCCCGCGCATGGCAGTCCTCCGCCAGCGCGGACAGATCCTCCATGGTTCCCAGCTCCGGCTCCACCTTCCGGAAGTTGCTGACCGCGTAGCCCCCGTCGCTGCGGCCCGCCGGGCTCTCCAGCAGGGGCATCAGATGCAGGTAATTCACCCCGCATTCCTGGATGTAATCCAGCTTTTCCCGGACGCCCTGCAGGGTTCCGGCGAAGGCATTCACATACATCAGCATGCCCACCAGGGAATGCCCCTTATACCACTGGCCCCGGCTTTCCCGCTCCCGGTCCATCCGCTTCAGCCCCTCCGGGCG
>CADBTC010000081.1 GCA_902797445.1 uncultured Eubacteriales bacterium
CATTGGCAGCACGCTGGCCATGCGGCTGATTATACAGGCCGCGGGCAAGCGGGCGCAGGTTTTCTTTCAGGACAAGGTGCCGGATTACCTGGCTTTCCTGCCAGGAACGGAAACCATCCTTCCGCCCGCGGCCGCCGAAGGCGGTGCGGACCTGTTTCTGGCTCTGGATACCAGCGATCCGGCCCGGCTGGGAAGCTGCGCGGGATTGAGGGAAAAATGCGCCGCCACGGCGCTCATTGATCACCACGGCACAAACCCGGGCTACGCCCAGGTCAACAGCATCGACGCGGATGCCTCGGCCACGGGAGTCATGATTCTCGAACAGATGAAGGCGCTTGGTGTTTCCCTGACCCGGGACATCGCCCTCTGCCTTTATGCGGCCATCAGCACGGATACGGGCAATTTCAGCTTTGACTGCACGGACGCGGAAACCTTCCGGGCGATGAGTGAGATGATGGACGCGGGCTTGCCCCTGGCGGATCTGAACATGCGGCTTTTCCGCGAGAAAAGCCGGCCCCAGCTGAAGCTGCTGGGCAGAGCCATCGAACACATGACTTTTGCCGGGAACGGAAGGATCGCCGTGATGACCCTGACGGAGAAAGACTTCGCGGATTGCGGGGCTTTGGCGGAGCACGCGGATACCATCGTCAATTACGGGCTGGAGACCGTCGGGACCTGCATGGCTGTGCTGGCCCGGGAAAACTGGGACGGCACCATCAAATTCAGCCTGCGGAGCCGGGCGCCCCTGACGGTGGATGATGTGGCCTTCCGCCTGGGTGGGGGCGGACACAACAGAGCCGCTGGGATTAACATCCCCGGCACGCTGGAGGAAACAACCCGGCAGGTGGTTGCCGCCATGGAAGCTAAATTAGCCGGGTCGGACGCGTAAGAAAAGCCGGACAAGAAACAACGATATGAATGGATTTTTGAATATTGCGAAGCCCGCCGGGATGTCCAGCGCCGCTGTGGTCGGGGTGCTGAAACGCCTGACGGGGGAAAAGCGGGTCGGTCATGCCGGCACGCTGGATCCTCAGGCCGCTGGCGTGCTGCCCATCATGATGGGCAGAGCCACGCGGCTGTTTGATTATCTGGTGGACAAGGAAAAGGAATACATGGCGGTCTGCGCCTTCGGAGCCGCCACGGATACCCAGGACGCCACGGGACAGGTAACGGAAACCGGGGATGCCTATCCGGGCCTGGAAAGGGTTCAGGCGGAGAAGGAAAAGCTCGTGGGGGATATTATTCAACGGCCTGGCATGTACTGTGCGGTCAAGGTGGACGGGAAACGGCTGTACGCCCTGGCCAGAAAGGGAGAGACCGTTGAAGTGCCCGAGCGAAGGGTGCACGTTGAAAGTATCGACGTGCTGGGCGAGGAGCCTGACCATGGCGTCCTGATTCGGGTCCGGTGCGGGCGGGGCACCTATATCCGCTCCATCTGCGAGGATCTGGGAAAGCTGTGCGGGTGTCCCGCGCATATGCGGAGTCTGATCCGGACCCAAAGCGGTTTTTTTCGCCTGGAGGAGGGAATCAGTCTGGAGGAGGCCAGAAGCCTCGCGGCAGAGGGAAAACTGCCGGACAGGGTGATCCCGCTGGACGGTCCAATCGGCCACCTGCCCCGGATGGATGCTCCGGAGGGGCTGGCCCGGGCGGTGGCCGCCGGTGCGGCGCTGCCCCTGAACCGGATGAATGGGGAGCCCCCGGAGGAAGGGCATGTCACCAGAGTCTATCTCGGGGAAGCTTTCTGGGGCATCGCGGAGAGACGGGCGGACCGGCTGGTCTGGAGATGCCAGATGCCGCCTGACATGCCGGAAAAAGCCGGAGGGGAAGGAGAGGAGACATGACGTCCCAGCTATGGAAGGATCCGTCCAGTCCCCGGGTGATCGCACTGGGTACCTTTGACGGTGTGCACCGGGGGCATCAGGAGCTGATCCGGCAGGGAAAGTGGATTGCGGAGAATACGGGGTCGGTGCTGCGGGTCTGCACCTTCGACTGCCACCCGATGGAGATTCTTTGCCCGGAGCGTGCCCCGAAGCACCTGACGGATCCCGGGGAACAGATGCGCCGGCTGAAAGCGGCGGGTGCGGAAGAGATCCAGGTGATCCCCTTTACCCGGGAAACCGCGGAGACAGAGCCGGAAGCTTTTTTGAAGACGCTGCGGGAAGGCTGCGGGATTTCCGCGCTTGTGGCCGGATGGAACTATACCTTCGGCCGAATGGGCCGGGGAAACGCTGAGATGCTGGAGATGGACGGACGGGTTCACGGAATCCGCACGGTGATCGTCCCACCGGTGACAACGGAAGCGGGAACGGTCATTTCCTCCACGGAAATCCGGGAGCGTCTGATGGCTGGGGACATCGCGCAGGCTAACGCGATGCTGGGGTATCCCTATACGATTACGGGACCGGTGGTACACGGTGTCCACCGGGCGACGGGGATGGGATCCCCCACCGCGAATATCCGCTGTTCGGAAAAGAAACAGCTGCCGGCCTACGGGGTTTACGCGGGCATACTGACCTGCGGGGCAGAGAGCTGGCATGCGCTGATCAACATCGGCATCCAGCCCACCATGCCCTCCGGGGAGGTCAAGGTGGAAGCCTGGGCGATGAATATGGGCCAGGGAAAGGACCTTTACGGCCAGGAGGCGGAGGCGGCGCTGCTTTTCCGGCTTCGGCCGGAGATCCGCTTTCCGGATCCGGAAGCCCTGAAGCGGCAGATCGCGAAGGACCGGGAGGAAGCGGAGGCGCTGTTTGCGAACAGGATGGCATGCTGCGTGCCATGATGCGGCGGTTCTGACGTTTTTTATTCGTATTTTTCCCTTTTTCACGTCTGCAGGATCCCGAAAACGCTGTTTTTACACGGCTTTGGGCTTGTAAGAAGGCTGGTTTTGCGCTATACTAACAAACAGGGTATTTTTGCCCCCCCTTGAGTTGGGAAACACGGAAGGAGAATTCTATGCCTACCACTAAATTTGACAAGGAATCCATCAAGCAGTCGATCGTCGGCAAGGTGCAGCGGTACAACGGCCTGACCATCGAGGAAGCGTCTCCCCAGCAGATCTACCGGGCGGTGGCTTCCACCATGCGGGATCAGATCATGCAGAAATACATGATCAGCCGGGAAGAGCGCAAGAAGAGCCAGAAAAAACGCCTGTATTACCTGAGCGTCGAGTTTCTGATGGGCCGCAGCATGTATACCAATATGCTGAACCTGGTCTCCACCAGGGAATATACGGAAGCTCTGAAGGAGCTGAATATCGACCTGAGGGATATCCTGAAGGAGGAGCCGGAACCCGGTCTGGGCAACGGCGGCCTGGGGCGGCTGGCGGCCTGCTTTATGGACAGCCTGAGCAGCCTGGATCTTCCCGCCATGGGGTGCACCATCCGCTATGAATACGGCCTGTTCCGCCAGAAGATCGTGGACGGGCAGCAGGTGGAGCTGCCGGACAGCTGGCTGGATAACGGGAATGCCTGGGAAAGCGCCGTCATGCAGGATACCTGCGAAATCCACTTCGGCGGCCATGTGGAAGAAGTGGAAATCAACGGCCAGAAAAAATACGTGACCCGTGATTATTATACCGTGGAAGCGGTGCCCTACGATATGCCCATTGTCGGCTATGATACCTCGACGGTCAATCCCCTGCGGATGTGGAGCGCCCGGAGCCCCAAGAAGATTGATCTGAACAGCTTCGGCGAGGGCCGGTATGTGCAAGCCAGTCAGGAAATCGAGCTGGCGGAAACCATCAGCAAGGTGCTTTATCCGGAAGATAAGCACTATGAAGGCAAGCAGCTGCGGCTGAAGCAGCATTACTTCTTCGCCAGCGCCAGCCTGCAGTATATCATCAAAGACTTTAAGAAATCCTTCGGGCGCGATTTTTCCAAGCTGCCCGAGAAGGTGGTCATCCATATCAATGATACCCATCCCGGCATGGCCGTACCAGAGCTGATGCGGATCCTGATGGACGAGGAAGGTCTGGGCTGGGACGAAGCCAGCGCCATTGTGCAGAAGACCATCGCCTATACCAACCATACCATCATGGCCGAAGCCCTGGAAAAGTGGCCCTGCAGCATGGTGGAAAGCCTGCTTCCCCGGTGCTATCAGATCATCTGCGAGATGAACCGCCGGCTCTGTGAGCGGCTGTGGAACGCCTTCCCCGGAGATTGGGATCGGATCGCCCACATGGCGATCGTCAGCTATGACAATGTGCATATGGCCAATATGTGCGTCGCCATGAGCTACAGCGTCAACGGGGTGAGCCAGCTGCACGGGGAAATCCTGAAGAGCGATACCTTCCATGACTATTACAAGGTCATGCCGGAGAAATTCTGCGCCATTACCAACGGCATTACCCATCGCCGCTGGCTGATGAGCTGCAATCCGGAGCTGACGGATCTGATCTGTCAGAGCATCGGGGACGGATGGGTCCGGGAGCCGGAGCGCTTGAAAGAGCTGATGCCCTTTGCGGAGGATCCCGCCTTCCTGGAGAAATTCGATCAGATTAAGCACCATAACAAGGAACGGCTGGCGAAGCTGCTGAAGGACCGGCAGGGCGCCATCGTGGATCCGGACTTCATGTTCGACGTCCAGGCGAAGCGCCTGCACGAATACAAGCGGCAGCTGCTCAACGCGCTGCACATTCTGGTGCTGTATAACCGGATCGTCAACGACGAAAGCTTCACGATGGAGCCCAGGCTCTTCGTGTTTGGCGCCAAGGCGAGCCCTGGATACTACCGGGCGAAGCAGATCATCCGCATGATCTGCAGCCTGAGCAAGCTGATCGAAAAGCATCCCCGGGCCCGGAAAATGCTGCAGGTCGTCTTTTTGGAGAACTACGACGTATCCAGCGCGGAGGTTCTGATTCCGGCGGCCGAGGTCTCCGAGCAGCTGAGCACGGCCAGCAAGGAAGCCAGCGGCACCGGCAACATGAAGTTCATGATGAACGGCGCCGTTACCATCGGAACCATGGACGGGGCGAATGTGGAGATCAGCGATCAGGTCGGGATGGAGAATATCTACATCTTCGGCATGCGGAGCGACACAGTGCTGGATATGTACCGGGAGCACAGCTACAATCCCATGAGCATCTTTGAGAGCAACCAGGAGATCCGTCTGGCGATGACCCAGATGATCGACGGGACGCTGACGCCCGACAATCCGTCCGTGCTGCAGGACCTGTATCACAGCCTGCTGCTGGGCGACTGGGGCACCATGGGCGACAATTACTTCGTGCTGAAGGACTTTGGCTCCTATTCCATGGCTCAGCGCCGGCTGAACAAGGATTATGCCAACCGGCAGAAGTGGCTGAAGATGGCGGTCACAAATACCGCCATGAGCGGCATCTTCTCCTCTGACCGCACCATCACCGAATATAACAACCTGATCTGGCATCTGGATCCCATGAAAACGAAATAATCCATTCGGCCCAGCAGCCCGGCACAACAGCCGGGCTGTTTTTTTCGGAGAAAGGGGATGGTTCCGTATCTTCCTTTGGAAGGAGGCAGGGGATATTTTTGTTTCATTTTTACTGGGTTTTCAAGACGGAAAAATGGGTGTACAATAAGAAAAACACATCTGCAGGCTTTTTATACTGAACACGGAAAGGAGAAACGGAATATGGCATCGAAGAAGGTTGGAGTTCTGGTAAAGGAAGCAAGGACAGGGGCCGGGATGACGCAGGAGAAGCTGGCGAAAGCGGCGGGAGAAGGCCTAAGCGCGGCTGATATCGGAAAATGTGAACGGGGAGAGGCGGATCTGACCACGGCCCAGCTGAAGAAGATCGCGATTGCCTGCGGGGTGACCCAGAAGTCCCTGGTGGAGGCGCCGAAGAATCTGAAGACGACCGCGGCGAAGACATCGTCTGCAAAGACGACTGCTTCCGGCGCGAAGACGGAC
>CADBTC010000082.1 GCA_902797445.1 uncultured Eubacteriales bacterium
CTTCTTCTTCTCCAAGGACAATAATAAAAAAATGATTGTCCTGGAGCCAAGCGAAGAACTGGTCGGTCTGATTAAGCTGTACATTCCACACGGTTCGTATCAGGAGCATTAATCGTGACGTGATCCTGCCGCCGGGCGGCAGCGCAACGGAATTTCAGGGATCCGGAATATGTTTTGGTAAGCGAGGAGAGAACAGACTTTGAAAGAATTACTGCTGGTCCGATATGGGGAAATTTTTCTGAAAGGGCTGAATCGGCCCTACTTTATCCGGGCACTGGTTCGGAAGATCCGCTATGCCATGCGGAATCAGGGGGCTCAGGTCTGGGTGCATGACGGACGCATCTTCGTGGAGGGGTTCCGGGATCTGGAGATCGCCGTCGAGCGGATTACCCGGATTTTCGGAGTTCACAGCGTGTGCCCGGCCGTGGAAATGGAAAAGGACGACTATGAGGCGATCTGCGCCCAGGCGATTGCCATGATGGCGGATATGAAGGGCACCTTTAAGGTGAACGCCCGGAGGAGCGACAAAAGGTATCCGATGAATTCCCCCGCCATTAACGCGGATATGGGGGGACGGATTCTGGAAGCCAACCCGAATCTGAAGGTGGACATCCACGATCCGGAGCACGTGATGAACGTGGAAATCCGGGATAAAGCCTATCTGTATGTGAAGGTCATCCCCGCGGTGGGCGGCATGCCCGTTGGCACCAACGGGAATGCCACGCTGCTGCTTTCCGGCGGCATCGACAGTCCGGTGGCGGGATGGATGATCGCCAAACGGGGCGTTCAGATCAATGCCGTGCATTTCCACTCCTTCCCCTATACGTCGGAACAGGCCCGTGAAAAGGTGATCGATCTGGCCCGGAAATTAAGCTACAGCTGCTGCGGGATCAAGGTTTATATTGTCCCTTTTACTGAGATTCAGCTGCAGATCCGGGACAACTGCCCTGAGGAGTATACAACGCTGATCATGCGCCGGTTTATGATGCGCCTGGCGGAGCGAATCGCGAAGCAGACAGAGAGCGGCGCGCTGATTACCGGGGAGAGCATTGGTCAGGTGGCCAGCCAGACCATGGAAGCTCTGGGAACCACGGACGCCGTGGTAGAGATGCCGGTTTTCCGGCCGCTGATCGGCTTCGACAAGAGCGAAATCATCGACATCGCCCGGAAAATCGATACCTATGAGCTTTCCAGTCTGCCGTATGAGGACTGCTGCACCATCTTTACCCCCAAACATCCGGCAACCCGGCCGAAGAAGGAAAAGGTGGAGCAGGCGGAGGCGGTGCTGGATGTGGAAAGCCTGATCGAAGAAGCGCTGAAGAATGTGGAAATGGTGCGCGTGTGAGTGCTTGTCAATTTTCTGGCAATATGCTATGATACAATCGGCAGAAGGCGGGAAAAGCGAAGGATTCGCACATGATGCCGCATCCTGAACGCGGGAGTCTGTCATGCCGCAAACGGGAAAGCTCATCCTCCGAAACCGGAGGATTTGCTGGATAGAAACGATAACGAAAAGGAGCGTGTGTACCCATGGCCAAGAAAACGATTGAAGACATCAACGTCAAAGGCAAGAAAGTTCTTGTGCGGTGCGATTTTAACGTCCCGCTGGACGAGAACAAGCACATCACGGATGAAAACCGGATTCAGGGCGCCCTGCCCACCATCAAGTATCTGGTGAAGAACGGCGCCAGAGTGATCCTGTGCTCCCATTTGGGCCGTCCGAAGGGTGAATTCAATATGAAGTATTCCCTGGCGCCCGTGGCTGCGCGGCTGTCCGAGCTGCTGGGCCAGGAAGTCAAGCTGGCCAAGGACGTCATCGGCCCCGATGCCCAGGCGCTGGCCGCGTCCCTCAAGGACGGCGACGTCATGCTGCTGGAGAACGTCCGCTTCCATAAGGAAGAGGAAAAGAACGATCCCGAGTTCGCCAAGGCGCTGGCTTCCCTGGCGGAAGTGTATGTGAACGATGCCTTCGGCACCGCGCATCGTGCCCACGCTTCCACGGAAGGCGTCAGCCACTATCTGCATCCCTCTGTGGCGGGATACCTGATCGGCAAGGAGCTGTCCGTCATGGGCGGCGCGCTGGAGCATGCCGAGAGGCCCTTCGTGGCGATCCTGGGCGGCGCCAAGGTCGCGGATAAGATCAGCGTCATCGAGAACCTGATCGAGAAGGTCGATACCCTGATTATCGGCGGCGGCATGGCCTATACCTTCGCTAAGGCACAGGGCAAGGCGATCGGCACCTCTCTGGTCGACGACACCAAGCTCGA
>CADBTC010000083.1 GCA_902797445.1 uncultured Eubacteriales bacterium
AATGGAGCCGATGAGGGGACTCGAACCCCTGACCTGCTGATTACGAATCGGCTGCTCTACCAACTGAGCCACATCGGCACAACCAGCGAACGGTATTATAGCAAACCTTCTTCGTTTTGTCCAGCATTATTTTTTAAGATTCCGTCATTTGATGCGTATAACCCATATTTTTTTATGGATCAGCTTTATCCCATGCCCTGAAATTTCTCCCGGATCAGATTTTCAGATCTACCCATTTCCCCTCCCGGAAGCGATGCGACATCAGGATAAAGCGGGATGCCTGATCGGAAAGGATGCCCAACCATACGCCGGTCAGCCCCATATGGAATACGTTCACCAGCAGCAGGGTCACCAGGGTGCGGATTCCCGTAACACTGACGAGCCCCACGAACAGGGTATACCGTACATCCCCCGCCGCCCGCAGGCACCCGGTAAAGATGATCTGGGAAATCTGGAGCAGGATGATGATCGTCAGCCACCGGGAAATCATCAGCCCCATATCGATAATATGCCGCTCAGTAAAATACATCCCGTAGAACCATTCGCTCCCAAAGATCAGGGCAAGGGACAGCAGCACGGAGATCAGGAACCCGATTCGCTGGCAGACACTGCCGTAGGCTTTTGCATCTTCCTTCCTGCCCGCGCCTAGGGCCTCTCCCGCCAGAGCAATGGCCGCGACCTGCATACCGTCGGCAAAAGCAAATCCCAGGCCTAGTACGTTCATTCCGATATTGTGGGCGGCAAACTCATCCGTCCCCAGCCGGGCCGCAATCAGGGCAGTCGCGACAAAGCCCACCCGCATGGCGACGTTTTCCAGCGCGGAAGTTCCCGCCAGCCCCCAGATCGATCGAACGCAGGCTTTCCGGATCCGGATGCCCAGCTTTCTCATAGCGGAAAACTGCACATAGCTGCGGGGCCGGAACAGGGAGAAAAAAGCCATCGCAGCCGCCACCACTGTCCCCAGTACCGTGGCGATGGCCGCGCCTTGAATGCCCCAGGCCGGAAATCCGAAATGCCCTTCGATCAGAAGATAGTTGAACATAATATTTACAATGCTGCTTGTCAGATTGGTGGTCATGGACAGGCGGGTATTACCGCTGCCCCGCTGGGCGGCATTGATGACCATGGTCACCACATTGAAGAACATGCCGCCCATAATGATCTGAAAGTACTGAACCGCCGCGTCATGGGTGTCGGCGTTGCTGCCTGCCAGCGCCATCATCTGCGCCGCAAACACCACAAAAATAACCGTCACCGCCACACACAGCAGCAGCGTCAGCAGGATGGCCGTCCAGACGATTTCCTGAGCGTCCTCCCGCCGCTTTTCCCCTTTTCGCCGGGCGACCAGCGCGGAAACCGCCACATTAATCCCGATAAACAGCGTCAGCCCAATGAACTTCGGCTGCGCCGTCAGTCCCACCGCAGCCACCGCGTAGCTGCCCAGCTCCGCCACCATCATTGTATCGATCATACCAGCCAGGGTAATGAAAAAACTCTCCATCATGGCCGGCCAGGCCACCGACAGCGCCTTGCGATACATCGCACTGCGATTCGGTTTTTCCATATTCTGTATCATCTTGTCCATGCTTTTCCTCAGTGCGGATGATCACTGCTTCTTTCGTATGCCTGCGTTCGGGGATAGCTCTGTCCGGTTTCAGAATGCCCGCAGACGTTATTTTTCGCGTTACATCTCTTTCCGCGCGGCGCTGTCCCCTGCCAGGGCCCCTGTGCTGAAAGCAATCTGCAGATTATAGCCGCCGGTATGCGCGTCCACGTCCAGAACTTCCCCGGCAAAATACAGCCCGGGAACCCTTTTGCTTTCCATGGTCCCGGGGTTGACTTCCTTCACGCTGATCCCACCCCGGGTGACAATGGCTTCCTGCATGCTGCGCCTGCCCCGGATGCGAAGCGGCAGATTCTGCATCATATCCAGCAGCCGCAGCCTTTGCGCGCCTGTCACCTGATTGCAGGGCAGGTCCTCCGGCAGGCCGCAGAGCCGAAGGAAAATCTCCGCCAGGCTCCCCGGCATCAACGCCGGCAGCATATTTCGCATCTGCTTTTTACTCCCGGCCTCCAGCTCCCGCCTGAGCCGGGCATCCAGCTGCTCCGCCGTCAGCCCCGGCTTCAGATCCAGGGACAGCGCGCAGCCCTCCAGGGATTCAGACTCTGGCAGATGGCAGCTGGCTTCCAGAATCAGCGGGCCAGAAAACCCAAAATGGGTAAAGAGCATTTCCCCGATCTCGCTGTACAGGACTTTTTTGCCTTTTTTTAATGTCACCCTTACATTTTTCAGGCTGAGCCCCTGCAGCTCCTCGGGCCAGGTTTCCTCAGCCACCAGTCCCACCAGGGATGGGAAAACAGGGGAAACCGTATGTCCCGTTTCTTTCGCGAACAGGTATCCGTCCCCGGTAGACCCAGTAGCGGGATAGCTGACGCCGCCGGTGGCAATGATCACCGCGTCTGCCGGGATAATCGATTCCGGCTTCGAATTCCGTCCATCGGCCTGTTCCGGGGATTCCCCCTCCGTATAGACCCCCTCCGCCGCACCATCCGCATTCAGCGCGATCCCTGTGACCCTGCGGTGCAGACGGATTTGAACCCCCTCCTTTGCGCAGATAGCCAGGAGGGTTTTCGTCACATCGCTGGCCTTTTCCGTTTTGGGAAAAACCCGGCGTCCCCGCTGGGTCACCACGGGGCAGCCGTGATCCTCCAGCAGCTTCATCATGTCCTCCGGGGAGAAAAAAGAAAGGGCACTGTACAGAAACCGGGGATTGCGGGGCACCTCCAGCAGGAATTCATCCCTGCTGCAGTTGTTGGTCACATTGCATCTGCCCTTCCCCGTCAGATAGATCTTTTTTCCAGCCTTCTCGTTCCGCTCCAGGACGGTCACCTCCGCCCCGGCCCGGGCGGCATGAATCGCCGCCATCAGTCCCGCGGCTCCTGCGCCAATGACAATAACCTTCTTCATATGTTCTCCTTGTTCCATGCGATATCCGGAGGCTGACATTCGGGTTTCCCGGAACCGGCTGCCTCTGTTTTCCCGGGGGCAGCGGCCGCCGGTGTCCCCAGGCTTTCCGTCTTTCCGATCCGAACAGTCCCCGTCAGCCGGATTCGGCAAAGATCGCTGCCTTTCATTTCTGTTTCCGCCTCCAGAAGACCTCCAGGCTGCCGCACAGAGGTCCGCAGAGAATGCCCGGCCATCATCCTGCTGCTCCTCTCCCGGACCCGTCCCTGGGATCGCCCCGATCCACATCTTACACCAGGACGGGCCGCCGCACAAGGCTTCGCAAAAGAAATCCGCCTTTTTATGATATCCCGATCCTCCGCTTCGCGCAAAATTCCCGGAGGGATAACTCCTCCGGGATAAAAGAATGAACCAGATCAATCCTTTCATTTTGCACAAAATACAGAAGGAAAACAAGAACCCTGATTGGGTAAACGCAAACAGCGCTCCCTCCCGGAGGAAGGAGCACTGAAGAAAAATCTTATCAGGATTATTTATGGCCGTTCGGGGCATTCTCCCAGGCGAACTGGATGGCCTCGGTATGCAGGCTGTCCACCTTCTTGCTGCCGTGAGTCCAGCTGTTCGTAAAGTGCAGGCAGATCTGACCCTTCATATCATTCGTCGAAATCGTATCGCCTTCGGGATAGTTATGCGGCACGCCGTACAGGGAGCAGGCAAAGGTCCGGTTCCCAATGGTTACGAGGCAGGGCCGCCGCTGATAATGCTTCTTGCTGGTAATCTCGCTGGCAGCTGTCACGCCGTATACCTTGCACAGCCGGGCTGTGTCCGCCGCTGTCAGGGGCTCCACGTCCGCATGGTAACCGCCGCTCCAGCGGTGCGCCCACCAGACCACGCCCGTCTTGACATCATATACCTTATAGTTGGCTCCCTTGGCCCACATCTCATTGATGCCGCCCGTCCACCAGTCTATCTTCTCTGCCGGATACAGGGTCATGGTCAGGTTGCTGCTGTCCGCTGCGCCTACCGGCACCGTGCCGTACAGCGCATGCTGGGTCGCGGGACCGGCAATGCCGTCCACGCTGAGGCCGGCGGCCTTCTGGAAGGCACGCACCGCCTTTGAAACCGCAGTGGTATACTTATCTGTCACGCTGCCGCTGTAATACTTCCGGTCCTTCAGCGCCTGCACCAGTGTACGCACCGCCGTCCCTGTGGATCCGATCCGCAGCGTGGAGTAGCTGGCCTCCGTCTGAGAGCCGCTGCCGGAGCCGGAGGAAGTAACTGTCGCTCCAGTCGGTACCGCAGTGGGATCCGGCGTCGGCGTGGCCGAGCCGTCAGCGTTCACCACCGCCACATAGCTGCCGTGGATATAGCCATAGCCGAGAGTGGCGTGGCGCACGCGGTACCAGTCGACACCTTTGACCGTCGTTGGATTGCCGTAATACGGCATCACAACGCCCTTATCCACCCGCCCGATCATGGCGGAGTATCCCGCCTTTGACCGCAGGTTTACATTGGACGAAGTGGTCTTTACATAACCCGTGGCGCCGTCATCCACGGCAGAGCTAGGAATCGTTTCTGTATCGGAAGAGCTGGAACTGGATCCGGGGCCGGATACCACCTTTACCACGTCGCTGCGCAGGTATCCCCGGTTCCCGTCGGCATCCACATAGTACCAGGTATAGCCGCCTTTCGCGGTCGGATTGGTCAGATAGGGCAGCGTCACACCCCTGGCGATCTGCTTGATCGTGGTTCCCCCCATGGTGGAACGCAGGTTGCATCCGCCCTTCGTGGTCATTACGTAGCCCACCGCCCCGGCAGCGGTGGCGGTGCTTGTCCCGGTGCTTGTTCCGGTGCTCGATGCGGCCGCGGAATCCGCCAGGAGGGTGGCCGCATCCACGGCTACCAGCTTCACGCAGTCATTCCGGACATAATAGATCTTCCCGCCTTTGGCCACCGGATACCAGATGTACTGTCCGCGAGCCACCGCCGTGCCGTTCAGCGGAAGCACGGAACCCTGACCCTCCCAGTCGTTATCCCGGTCAAAATCCCCATTGGGGCTGTTGCGCAGATGGCAGGACGTCAGGATCAGCTGCACTGCATTATAGCCCTCCGTACTGGGGGGCGGGGTAGGCGTAGCTGTCGGACTGACAGTAACCTGCGAGGCATCCGCCCCGGAGATCACCCGGATAAACTCACTGTTCACATACCCGTTCTTCCCGGCATAGCTGACCCCGTACCAGAAGTCCTCGCCGATCCCGTCCGGGATGCTGGTCAGGGTCACCACGGTTCCTCTGTCCAGCTTCATGATGCTGTGATATTTCTTCCCCGGCCCCTCCCGGAAGTTCGTCCCTCCGTTGGTGATGGACCCGGTCCCCACTTCATCCGCCAGGGCGAAGTTTGCCGCAGTCACGCCAAAGACCAGAAGCATCGTAAGAGCCAGCGCCAGAAGCGGCGCCAGCAAACGGCTGTGCCGAATCGTCATCGTGAATCACCTCAAAACGTAGCATTTCACGGATTTATTTTATTTCAATTTTGTTACGTTGTCAAGCGTTTTGTTAAGAATTGTAGACAGCACAAGTCTTTTTTCGCAAAGAAAAACTCTCTTTTTCTTCATGAGAAAAAAGAGAGTTTCCTGGGCTGCACGCCGTTCAGGATCGGCCTTTCCCTTTGCGCAGCAAGCGCATACTTACAGCCCGGCGAAGATTGCGGCTCTGCGGTCCCCCCTCCTCGGAAAAAGGGGGGACCGCCGGCTTACTTGACGACGATATTGACAATCCTGCCTTTGACGTAGATTTCTTTCACCACGGTCTTTCCGCCCATGGCGGCCTGCACATTCTTCATGGCATGCGCCTTTTCCAGCACGGAGGCCTGCTCTTCGTCCACGGCAATTTCTACCGTGGCCCGAACCTTGCCGTTCACCTGCACCGGGATCTGGATCGTATCCTCCCGGATCTTCTCCGCGTCCCAGGCGGGCCAGGGCTCCAGCGCGAGGCTCTCGTCATGGCCCAGGATCTGCCACATCTCCTCCCCGATATGAGGGCAGACGCAGCTGAGCATCTTCACGAAGCCCTCGGCATATTCCTTCGGGCAGGAACCGTTCTTATAGCATGCATTCACGAAGATCATCATCTGGCTGATGGCGGTGTTGAAGCCCAGGGATTCATAATCCTCCGTCACTTTTTTCACCGTCTGGTGATAAACCTTGTCCAGGGCGCCGTCATTTTCCGCCGTCCAGTTTTCTTCCTTTGTAAAGAAGGCCCATACCCGGTTCAGGAAGCGGCGGGCACCCTCCACCCCCTGGGGGCTCCAGGGCTTGGAGACCTCCAGCGGCCCCATGAACATCTCGTAGAGCCGCAGTGTATCCGCCCCGTAGTCCCGGACGATATCGCTGGGGTTCACCACGTATTTGGGGAAGCGTTTGCCCATCTTGATGCCGTTCTCTCCCAGGATCATTCCCTGGTGCACCAGTTTCCGGAAGGGTTCCTTCACTGGGCTGATCCCCTTGTCATACAGGAACCGGTTCCAGATCCGGCTGTACATCAGATGGCCCACCGCATGCTCCGGCCCGCCGATATACAGATCCACCGGCAGCCAGTGCTTCAGCAGCTCCGGATCCGCGATGGCTCGATCGTTGTGGGGATCAATATAGCGCATATAGTACCAGCTGGACCCGGCCGAGCCCGGCATGGTAGAGGTTTCCCGGGTTCCCCGGACGCCGCCCCGGTCATACTGCTTCCATTCGGTGGCGTTTTCCAGAGGGGCCTTGCCGTTATGTCCGCGGTAATCCTCCAGCTCCGGCAGGACCAGGGGCAGCTCCTCATCCGGCAGGGGATACAGGCCGCCCTCCTCGGTATGGACAATCGGCACCGGCTCTCCCCAATACCGCTGGCGGGCGAAAATCCATTCACGGAAATGGTAGTTTACCGTCCGGCGGGCCACACCCATCTTTTCCAGCTTGGCCGTGATGGCTTCCTTGGCTTCCTCTACCGTCAGGCCTGTAAACTCCCCGCTGTTGATCAGCCTGCAGCCCTTCCCCAGGTAATCCTCTTTCTCGAAGGCGTGCGCCGTGCAGTCGCCTCCGTCGATGACCTGGATCATGGGGATTCCGTGGGCCTGGGCATACTCAAAGTCCCGCTGGTCATGGCTGGGCACAGCCATGACCGCGCCGGTCCCGTAGCTGGCCAGAACGAAATCGCCGATGAACAGCTCCGCCTCCCGGCCGTTGACAGGGTTGATGCACTTCACGCCTTCCAGCCGGCATCCGCTCTTTTCCTTGTTCAGCTCCGTCCGGTCCATATCATTCTTTTTCCGGGTTTCCTCGATGTATGCCCTTACTTCGTCCTGATTCTGGATCCTGGGCATCAGCTCCTGCACCAGCTGGCCGTCGGGGGCCAGTACCATGAACGTGATGCCGAATATGGTTTCGATACACGTGGTGAAAATGGAGAAACTGCCGCCGCCCACGATCTCAAACCGGACCTCGACCCCTTCGGATTTTCCGATCCAGTGGCGCTGCATATCCTTCGTACTTTCCGGCCAGTCGATTTCCTCCAGCCCCTCCAGCAGCTTTTCGGCGAAGGCGGGCTGGTTGATGACCCACTGCTTCATGTTCTTGCGAACCACCGGATAGCCGCCCCGCTCACTCTTCCCGTCGATGACTTCATCGTTGCTCAGCACGGTTCCCAGTTCCTCGCACCAATTCACCGGCATATCGATATACTGGGCATACCCGTCCAGATAGAGCTGCTTGAAAATCCACTGGGTCCACTTATAGAATTCCGGATCGCTCGTTGCGATCATTTTGCTCCAGTCATAGTCGAACCCCAGTTCCTTCAGCTGCCGGGAGAAGGTCTCGATATTATGCTGGGTAAATCCCTCCGGGTGATTCCCCGTGCTGATGGCGTATTGCTCCGCCGGCAGACCGAAACTGTCGTATCCCATGGGATGCAGCACATTGTATCCCTGCATCCGCTTCATCCGGCTGACGATATCCGTGGCCGTATAGCCTTCGGGATGCCCGGCATGCAGCCCCACTCCGCTGGGGTACGGAAACATATCCAGCGCATAGAACTTGGGCTTCGAAAAATCCCATACATCCGTGCGGAAGGTATCATGCTCCGCCCAGTAGCGCTGCCATTTCGGCTCAATCGTTTTCGGATCGTAATTCCGTTCCATCTTTCGTCCATTCCATCCTTTCCAGAACAGTGTATCGAGTATATCAGAAAAAAAAAGTGACTTCAAGGGTTTTCGCCCCATTTCCCGCTCTTGCTTTCTGCCGACTCCTTTGTGGTGTAATTGACAGAATCCGGTGTAGTTGATAGGAAGGGAAACATGGTTCGCCAGCAGCACGGTCCGGCGGGTAACTCCGGTATTCCGCCCTTCAATGCTTTTTTACCGCAGAGAGATTACCTCACGGTCCTCGCAGAGTACCGCAGCATGGGGCGTATAGACATATCTCCTGCCGGGATTCCGGGTACCGAAGGGAACGAACAGATCCCGCCGGACCATCATGCAGGCCGGGCTGACTCCGTCCACGTTGTGCACCTTGTTCATCCGGTCCCGCGGCCCGCCCGCCCCGTTGCGCAGCCCCGCCTGATCATTCCGGTCTCCGACCCAGCCTCCGAAGGTAATCCGGTTCTTCCGGTCCACCAGCACCGGCGTCACGCCGGCCACGCCGTCCTTCTGGGCATACATCATCAGTTCCCGGAAAAAATGCCGGGTTTCCACCACGGCCGCCGCATCCAGGAAGAGCAGGTAGTCCGCCTCACTCTCCGATGCAGCCTGGTTCAGCGTATCCTTCAGCCTCTCCAGATCTGTAACCGCCAGGGTGGCCCGCAAATTCGGCCAGGGTGCCTGCACCTCAAGATCCGTCAGCGCGTCCCGGCAGGCTTCCTCTGTGCTGGAAAAGAGAATGACTTCCGTACTTGCATCCCTGGGGAAATCATACCACAGCCGGATCTTTCCCTCTACCGGAACAGCCGTAACCGGGATCGGTGACAGATCCTCATTGGCCCGGCATCCGGCCCACAGGCACTGATCCAGATGCTGACGGCTGAGGGAGGAAGAAACCTTCCTCCAGCTATAAAGAATGTAGGGCACATGGGTGATTCGATCCGTCTCCCCGCAGATGCGGAGATACAATTCATGATCCTGGCTGCCATCGTACCCCGCCCGCAGGCCTCCGATGCTGCGCAGCAGCTCTGCGCGGACCACCCCCAAGTGGCTCATGTAATTGTCCGCCGCCAGCGTTTCCGGCTGATAGCCCGGCTTCCGGTGCGGATCCATGTGGCACCGGCCGTCCTCCGTCACCATATCCTCGTCGGAATACAGGAAGTCCGGATGCTCCCTTTCGATCGCCTCCGCCATGCGCCAGAAAGCATCGGGTGTCAGCAGATCGTCATGATCGCACAGAGCGATGTATTCGCCCCGGGCCTCTCGGATGGCCGCATTGGTGTTTCCGGCGATCCCCATGTTTTCTGCTCCCCGGATGACCCGGATCCGGGGCTCTCCCGCTGATATTTCTTGCAGCGTCTCCCCCGTTTCCGGCCGGGTGCTGGCCCCGTCGTACAGGATGGCTTCCCAGTTTTCATATGTCTGGTTTCTCAGGCTGTCTGCCAGTTCCCTCAGGAAAACAGCCTTCGTATTGTATACGGGGATCACCACGGATAGGAGCCCTGCGTCCGGCTGATGCCGCCGCTGCCGCTCCAGCTCCGTCCCGTCTGGTTTTTCTTTGTCCCATTGCCGGTTCCAGCTGCCGAAAAACCGCTGCCCGGCCTTCTCTCCCAGTCTCCGGAGGGTGTATGCCAGCCCGTGCGTCTCCGCGTAGTCTCTTAACCGGTCCCAGTTGCGCATATCTTCGCCTTCTTCGATTCTTTATTTGGGGGAAATTTTTCCCCTTTTTTTCATTTTCGCCTGTCAAACCATTGACAAATCTATAACGATGGGGTATACTTATCCAAAGCTTGTGTTTTCTGGTAAGTTTTGATGGAGGTAACGCCATGGAATCCTACCTGCTGAAGACGATCCCGGATGAACTGGCTTCCCTGGCCGTGGAAGGGTTCCACAAGCCGGGCAGTCTTACGCTCGCCAGCGGCGCCTGGATTCATGCCGCCGGCAGCTTTGTGCTGGAAGAAGGGACCTATCCCCTCCGTGAGCATGAGCAATGGATCTGGCTGGCGGTAGAGGCCGGAGAGGTGCTCCTGCGGTGGGATCAGCATGATCTGGTGCTGAAGGCGGGATCCACCTGTTTCCTCCCCGGGGGAGACAGGCCCTGCGAAATCCAGGCCGATAATCACGCCCGATGCCTCTGGATCGCCCTGGAGGGGCCCCTGAGCCCCCTGGTTGTCCGGAAAATGGGCGCCCTGCTGCATATGCCCCTTCGCCAAAGCGCTCTTCCCAGCCAGCTGTATCTTGCCTCTCAGATCGTTCAGGTCATCGTCCGCCATACGGGCAGCTCTGATGCCACCTATCAGCTCCAGCATCTCCTGTACGGCATGATCGCCAGCCACTGGGGACAGCCCGTGGCCATGGATGCCATGCTCAGCCACGAGATTGCCAAGGTTGTGGATACGCTTAGGGCCAATCATTATCGGGATAATCTCTCTCTGGCGGAAATGGCCGCCATCTCCCGCATGCCCATGGAAACCTTCCGCAAGCGGTTCGTGGCGGAAGTGGGGATGCCCCCCCTGAGCTACGTACTGCACTGTAAAATGGAGCGGGCCAAGGAGCTCCTTCGGGATCAGAACTGCTCCGTCCGGCAGGCCGGCATGGAGGTCGGCATGCAGGATCCATACCATTTTTCCAAACAGTTTAAGAACATCGTTGGCATCAGCCCCAGCGCTTTCATGAAGCAGGCAGCCGCCCCCCACGCCACCATCCGGGGAGCAACAAAAAAAGACAAGAGAAAGAGCTGAATCCCATGATTCCGCCGCCGCTCTCAGAAGAGAGCGGCTTTTTTCTGCTTTGCGGGCAAAATGACCGGACCGTGCATCTGCCTTCAGGCCGCATTCACCCGCTTTCGTTCCCTCATCCGGTCCATCCATCGCTGCACCGGCTTTTCCACCAGATACGTAATCAGAACCGCCGCAGCCAGGGAAATCCCGAAGGCCAGCAGGGTGTAGCGGGTCTGCCAGGGCTGCTCCCCTGCCTGATTCGGATATTCCGCTTCGCTCCAGGGGAAGCGGAGGCGCCGCATATGAACGATCACCGTCTGATGCGCCAGATAATAGTTCATGCTGATGCCTCCCAGGAACCGGGTCACCGGGTTTCCCAGCAGCTTCCGCAGCGGCGTAAGGCTCAGGGGGGCCGAAAGGATCAACCCTCCGAACAGCACGGCATAAACCGGCCTGTAGAGCATCTGATTCCGCTGGATGATGGGATAATTGCTGCTGCCCCGCTCCATCCCCAGCCAGCCCGCGATCCGCCCGGCGATACCGCTGTCCGCCGTATATACGCTGGAGGCCGCCTGAATCCGCAGCATTCTCAGCAGACCCCAAAGCGCCAGCAGGAAGACCGCCGTGGCCGCCCACCGGGTCCAGGGCTTCCGTTCCCGTTTCTCCGTCCGGGCGTAAACCGATGCCGCCAGACAGCCCAGGACGTATACGTCCAGAAAATTGATCAGCTGGTTGACCACCATGTTGAAATCCGCCAGGCTCCAGATGCACCAGAGCCGGAATCCAAAGCAGAGTCCCGTCAGAACAGCCGCCGTCCGTCCGGGCCTTTTCAGCGCCGCCCGGGCAATCCAGGGAAACAAAGCATACGCCTGCACCTCGATAGCCAGCGTCCAGCAGGCGGCTCCCAGCGGGGTGGTGATATAGGTGTCATAGAAAAAGGGAAACGTAAAGGTCAGGTGTGTCGCCGCATCCTTGACCATGAACTGAGGGGAATAATAAAGCCCCCAGGGCAGACAGATGAACAGGAAGGTGAGAACCAGAATCGTGTAATATCCCGGCAGGATTTTTCGGGCACGCCTGCGGTAAAAAGCCCGCGGATCCGGCAAATCGGTCCGGTCCCTTTTCGCCCGGGCATAAGGGAGAAACAGCAGAAACGCGCTGAGCAGCACCGTCCCGTCCACCCATACATACCCGCTGCGCAGCAGGTAGTCCAGGGAGTAGGTTCCAATCACCGGTGTCAGCCAGCTCTGCTGCCAGATATGATACCAGCTGACCATAAAGATCATCAGCACCCGCAGCCCGTCCAGCTCTGGAATCCACGTCTTTTTCATTCCTGTCCTCCGGATTCCCCGCTCTCTTCCTTCTCTGCTTCCGCATGCTCGTCTTCCGGGGATGTCTCCGCCGACTTCTGCGCTGCCGCCTCCGCCTTATCAATCCGGCGCATCAGCTTCTGGGCATTGCTGTGGTCGGCGACAGGCGCCAGCCACTCCCGGGCTTTCTCCCATTCCCCCTGGTCCAGAGCCGCCTCCGCCAGGGCAATGCGCCAGTTCCGGATATTCTTATTGGAATCCCCGTATCCGGCCACCCGTTCCATCATCTCCACGGCTTTCTCCAGGTCGCCCTGCTCCGCCGCGGCTTTTGCCCCGTTATACAGGGCCCGGGTCCGGATGTTGATCGTATCCTTTGTATCCTCCGGCAGGTCCGACAGGATCTCCGCCGCCCGCTCGTATTCTCTCGCCCGATAAGCCGCCCGGGCCATCTCTGTGGCGCACAGGAGCCATTTCTCCCGGGCATCCCCGTCCCCGTCCATCTCCCGGTAGATAGGAAGCGCCTCCTCGTAGTTTCCCGCCGCCAGCAGGCTTTCCGCCTGGGACCATCGGATGGCTCTCGCCCTGCCAGCCGCGTCTTCATATGCTCCAGCCGCCAGATAGGCCTGTCGCGCGGCTTCCTTCTCCCCGGCATTTTCCAGGGTCAGACCCTCTATGTAGTGATTTTTGGCGATCTGCTCCTGGCTGTCCAGGTAATCCGGAATCTGCTCCAGGCAGGCGATGGCCCCGGCATAGTCCCCCGCCTCCGTTTTCTCCAGAGCCTGCTCATACAGGCAGTCCTTCGCCTGGACAGCGGCGTCCCGATAATCCCCCAAGGCCACAAAAACCGCCCTGGCTGCGTCATAATGCTTTTCCGCCTTCTCCGCCGCACCACGGCTGTATGCGCATTCTGTTTTCAGTGCTTCCAGGCCCGCTGTTTCCGCCGGCAGAGTGCCCAGCAGCGCTTCCGCGGCGTCGACATCTCCCCGGGAAAGCAGCCATTCCGCCCGCCGCAGATCCACCCGGTCCGCCAGCAGCCCGTCCGCAGCCTCCGCGTCTTCGCGCCGGAGCCGCTCCGCAATCCGCTCCAGCTTCTCTCCGTCCAGATTCTCCGTCTTTTCTCCCAGAGCGGCGTTTCCATCCCGCCTGGCTGCGGCCAGCCTGACCTGTCCGATCCGCTCCGCTGCCCCCGGGAAGCCCTCCAGAGCCATCAGAATTTTCTCCGCGTCTTCCAACCGGTTTTCTCCGAAAGCCTGGTCCGCGCTGAGGATGCGCAGCAGAGGCACCCCCGCCCAGGTCACAGCCCCGAAAAGCAGCAGCGCCAGAAGCAGCGCAGCGCCCAGCCGGGTCCGCCGGCGCTTTTCCGCCTGTTTCCGATAGTATTCCTCCTCCCGGATCCGCTGCATCTGGGCAGCTTCCTCCCGGACAAACCGCGTCTTCAGATCCAGCTGCCGCTCCCGCTGCCTGACCTGCCGCAGCACGGATTCGCGGTTGTACTGCTGAAAAATCATCTCCTTCTGACGCCGGCAGCGCCTGCAGATGTATTCCCCGTTTCCGTTCGGCCGGCCGCATACGCAGACCCACAGCCGGGCCTGCTGGCTTGGGAAGCCCGCCGCCCCGTTTCCTGCCACATAACGCAGTGCATTCAGGTCATTGCCCGGCGGCAGCGCATTCTCTTCGTACTCTGCTTCGTTCTTCTCGTTTCGCCGCCATACGTCGTGATCCTCGAACCATACCTTGTCCAGCCGGGCCTGAACGGACACCGCATCAGAATTCGGCTCCAGGGGCACCGTCATCCGGAATGTGCCGTACGGTCTGCCCGCCAGCGCTCTGGCCCGGTGCACCGTCCGGCCGAGCTCCTGTCCTTCCCGGTCCAGCAGGCGCACCGTGGCCTCGCAGGAGTCGATCCCCCGATCCGTCCCGTTCAGCAATGTCAGATCCACCCAGGGTCTGTCCCTCGCCGGCAGCTCCGCGCCCAGGATTTCCGCCGGGCAGGATAAATCAATCCGCATTCCCTTGCTCCCCCTGCTTCCTCCGCCCTTCCGGCGCCGCCTTTTCGTGCCGGCGCTTACAGGGTATGGAGGGTGATTTCTGTCAGGACCGTGTTCTCATACCGCAGCAGCAGTTCCACTTCCTGCCCGCTGAGGGTTTTCGTTACATACCGCAGGGTCATCTCATCCCCGCTGCCGTATTCCGCCAGTCCGTAGGGTGCTTCGCCTTCCCGGCCATAGAGTACCTCCCGGGTGCCGTCTCCGCTGACGTCCCCTTCGCCGAAGCGGAAACGCTGCATATCCTCGTGGAACAGGTCCCCCAGCCGGACAGCCCGGGGGCCTTCCAGATCCTCGCTGAGGATGGTATAGCTGATCAGCTCCGCATCCCCACCGGTCTCGTCACAGGTAAAGACGGCAGAAAATCCGTCCCCGTCCACCCGCCGCAGCCAGGTGCCGTCGTCGTTGTCAATCAGTACATCTTCCACGTTATCCCCGAAGATTTCCGGAATCGCCGTCTGATAGCTGAGGGCGGAAAAGTCCAGATCTGATTCCTGGAATATCTCCAGCTCCGCCCCGTTCAGGCTTCGGGGCACCCGGGCATAGCTCGTCTTCTTTCCCAGCGCTTCCAGCTCGTGGTACAGGGCGGAAAGGTCCTCCGGGCTCTGTGATTCCGCCAGGCCTTCCATCCGGATGGCGCTGACCCCGTCTCCACTGATCTGCAGCGTCATGGCGATCCGTTTTCCGCCCGCAGGTTCCGCGGCCCCGTATTCCATAGCGCTGATCCGCTGTCCGTCCCGCTCCACGGCGCCATACTGATATCCCTTGTCCGGATCCCCCGTCAGATACAGCAGCGCCCGCTCCCGGGTCCCGGACATGTCCGGATTTCCGCAGGGAATGACCGCCATGACGTGGTTCACATCCCAGTCAATGGCGATGTCCCGGACGCCGGACACGTCCCGATCCATGATCATGAAGGCCCCGATCCGGGCTTCCTCCGTCATCTCCGCCCGGTCCGCATAAACCGTCCCGAAGGCATATTGCAGCGCAATTCCGTCCTCGCTCTCAGCGTCTTCCGCCCTGGGATCGTTCATCGGTTTTCCGGCCAGCGCCAATTCCCGGATCTGCCCCGCAAACGCTTCCAGCTCCTCCATGGTGACAGGGCCGCTTTCCGCCCCGGCGGCCATACCGCAGCACGCCATCAGAATCCCCGCAAGCAGAATCACAGTGATGATTTTCCGCATCATGTTCGTTTCCTTTCTTCCCTCCCGGAGGTTCTCCGTTCCTCCCCCGGCACCTTCGTGGTTTCATTTCAGTATATCACGTCAAAAAAGCTGTTGCAACTTTCCATTTTCCTCCCTATAATAAGAAAGAACCATCATGCCTGACGGAAGGGTGAAACAAAAATGCGTCATAAAAAGCTTCTCTGTGTCGTCCTGGGAATGCTTCTGTCTCTGCTGTACCTGACCACCGCTTTCGCCTTCCACGACCATGTGGATATCGACGGGGCCGATACCCTTGTCGCCGGCTTCCGTTCCCCTACCGAAACAGAGGCGGGCTATACCGGCGACGAAGTCTGCAGTGTTTGCGGCGCTGTGATTTCCACAGGTTCCCGCATTCCCTCTCTCCAGGAGCAGCGGGGGGAATCCGGCACCCCGGTCCCGACCCGTGTGCCGGATCCGGATCCAACCCCTGCGCCGACTCCGGTTCCCACGGCAGTCCCCACTCCGGTGCCGACCCCTGTGCCCACCGCCGTTCCCCATGAGGAAGATTCCGGGGAAAAGGCCACCCCGGTGCCGCCCACCGCGGTGCCGCCGGCTGAAATCACGCCAACGGCTGTCCCGCTCCGGGTGGAAGAAAGCGGCACCGGCACCGGCTCCTCTTCCCGGACCACACCCCAGCCGGACTTGGGCCAGGATCCCGCCGTGCAGGCCCAGGCGGCCGCGGCCGGCCGGGGGGCGTCCGGCTCTTCGTCCGGCACGACCCCTTCTTCCGGCTCTTCCCGCTCTTCCCGCTCCGGCTCCGGCCGGGGTACCGTCCCTTCGGCCGGAGAGCGTGTCCGGGACTTGGACCGTTATCCCCTCTTCTCCGCCCGTTTCCCCTGGCGGCGGCTGCACATGACGCCGGAGGAAGGGATATTGCTGACCCTGGCAGGAGAGCTGATCTGGCCCCTGGAGGATCCTTCCTCCCCGCTGATGATGCTGATGATTCCCTGAGC
>CADBTC010000084.1 GCA_902797445.1 uncultured Eubacteriales bacterium
CCTGGACGCCAAGCTCCGTAACGAGATGCGCGCCGAGATCATCAAGCTGCGTCAGCGCATCAACACCACCTTCATGTACGTGACCCACGACCAGACCGAGGCCATGACCCTGGGCGACCGGATCGTCATCATGAAGGACGGCTATGTGAACCAGATCGGCACCCCGGTGGAAGTGTTCAACAAGCCCGTGAACCTGTTCGTTGCCGGCTTCATCGGCATGCCCGTCATGAACTTCTTTGACGGCTGCAAGCTGCTGCTTGAAAACGACGTTTACTACGCGGAGATCCGCGGCGTGAAGTTCAAGCTGGACGATTTCCAGCAGAAGGCGCTGAAACAGAACGGCCAGAAGCCCTGCGAGATCGTGGCGGGCATCCGTCCGCAGCACATCACCGTGGGCGAGGGCGAGCTGACGGCGCTGATCGAGGTATCCGAAATGCTGGGTACCGAGGTCAACCTGCATACCCGGTCCAACGATGACGAGGTCGTCATGGTGATCCCGACGGTCGACCTGTCCGTGGACGTGTCCATGGGCAAGACGATCAACTTCACCACCCAGCCCAGGCTGATCCAGCTGTTCGACAAGGCCAGCGGAAACAATCTGATCTGGTATGACGAAGAGGCAGCCAAGGCCAACGCGCCGATGTGCAAGGAATATAAGTTCTGATAATCAGGTAAGGAAGACTGGATGCCAGGGGAATGTGGTCTTTTGGCATCCAGTCCTTTCATTACATGCCATACTGTCATCCTGACGGAATGGAGCGTGAAGGATGGGAATCAAACGTACGACTGCGGTGATGATCTTGGCGGCTTTCCTGCTTTGCCCGGCAGCCGGCGCTCTGACGGCCGGGGCGGAGGAAGCCTATGCGCCGGTGGACTATCAGCTCTATCCGGCGCCGGAAAACGCTTATGTCGGTGATACCATGCCCTATGTGACGGAGGAGGGAACCCTGGAGCTGTACTATCTCTATGACACGGATCATAACGGGCAGGGGTATCACCCGATTTACAGGTTTACCACGGATGATCTGGTCGGCTATCAGGATGACGGTCTGATGCTGAATTACGGCCTGATGTCGGAACCGGACCCGGCTCTGGGAACCGGATCCGTCATGCGGGACCGGGAGGGCCTGTATCACCTGTTCTATACCGGCCACAACGATACGGGAAACGGCGGCCAGGGCAAGGAATGCGTGATGCACGCCACCAGCACGGACCGTCAAAACTGGGAGAAGCATCCGGAGGATACCTTCTTCAGTCCGGAGGGGTATTCCAAGGATGATTTCCGGGATCCAGAGGTGTTCTGGGCGGAGGAGGATCAGTGCTACTGGATGCTCATCGCGGCCAGGGACGGCGCGCTGGGCGGCGTGGTCGCGAAGTATACTTCTCCCGATCTGGAGAACTGGACGTTCGCGGGGCCTCTTTTCGCTCCGCAGGCCCAGTACATGCTGGAATGCCCGGACCTGTTCCGCATGGGGGATACCTGGTATCTGACCTACAGCTGGGACTGCGTGACCTATTATGCCATGGGCCCGACGATGAACGGTCCTTTTGCCGCGCCGGAGGACAATATTCTGGACGGCAAGGGCATGATGGACGGAAACGGCTTTGTTTTCTACGCCGCGAAAACGGCGGAGTGGGACGGCCGCATTTATCTTTGCGGCTGGCTGGGCAGGGCCGCGCTCTCCGCGGATTCCGGCATCTACCAGTGGGCGGGCAATGTGCTCAATCATCAGCTGGTCCGGCATGAGGACGGGACGCTGGGCGTCATCGCTCCGGAGACCTTCGCGGATTACTTTACGCAGGATGCGCCCTTCCAGACGGCGGGCGTTGAAGGAAAAACGGAGATCGATGGAAACCGGATTGTTCTTTCCGCGGGGGAAGGCGAAACTGCGCTGGCGGATATGGGCATGCGGCATCCGACCATGATGCTGGAATGCGATGTCACGCTGGATCCGGACGGCTGCGCCGGCTTTGCCTTCGGCGGCACCGAGGCCGATCCGGAGTATACGGCGCTGTGCCTGGACGACGGGCGGAACCTGCTGCATTATGAAGGGTATTATATCTCTGAGCTTTCGAAATTTGAACCGATGGCGCTGACCCGGTTTGATTTTGCGAACGGGAAAGCGCATCATGTGACGCTGGTGTGCGAGAACGAGATCGTCGTCCTGTACGTCGACGGCGAAAAGGCACTCAGCTCCCGGATCAGCCATTCCACGGGCGGCGCACATATCGGCGTGTTCTCCGATGGCTGCAGCGCCGAGTTCAGCAATATCACCATCAAAATTCCGGGGGAATAAGGGAATATCCGGGAAACCAGATCCGCAAATATAAAGGAGGCAAATTCCATGAAAAAGACCGCTGCTATTCTGTTATGTATCGCTATGCTGCTGGGCGTGAGCGCCGCGCTGGGGGAGGACTATGCCATCGCGACCGATACCGCCTTCCGTCCCTTTGTGTTTACCGATCAGTCCGGTGAGCTGGTGGGCGTTGACGTGGAACTGCTGGCTGCCATCGCGAAGGATCAGGGCTTTACCTACACCATCGAGCCCCTGGGCTGGGATGCGTCCATCGCCGCCTGCCAGGCGGGCATGAAGGACGGCATGATGGCCGGCGCTTCCATCACGGAGGAACGGAAAGCCTCCGGCTGGATCTTCTCCGACCCGTATTATAACGCGACTCAGTCCATGGCTGTGGCCCAGGGCGTGTCCATCTCCAGCTTTGAAGACCTGAAGGGTCATACCGTGGCGGTGAAAACGGGCACCCTGAGCGAGGATTATGCGACCAGCCTGGCGGAACAGTATGGCTTTAAGGTGAAGCCTTACGGCTCCAGCCTTGCGGCGTATATGGCGGTAACCGGCGGCGAGTGCGCGGCCTGCTTCGACGATACCCCTGCTCTTGAGGATTATATTGTGAACGGCGGCATCTTCCTGCAGATGGTAGACGGCACCGCGAACGAAGGCACCGATTACGGCTTCGTCGTCTTCAGCGCCGAAAAGCAGGAGCTGATGGACAAGTTCAACGCGGGCCTGGCCAATATCAAAGCCAGCGGAGAATATGAGAAGATCATGGCGAAGTACCTGGGCGAATGAATTTCGCAGCCGGCCGGCGCGTTCAGCGGATCGGATCAGATCCGGGAAGCCGCGGCTGCGGCGCCGTGAAATCCATACAGAAAAGGGACTGCCTCAAAATGATCCATGCGGATCAGAGGGGGCAGTCCCTTTTCATTTGCCGCGAAATGGTGCTCAGGCCCAGGTGCCGTTTCGGAAAATCGGCTCCGCGGAGCCGTCCGGGCGGATGCCGTCGATGGACAGGTCGTCGGCGCCGATCATGAAGTCCACATGGATGATGCTGTCGTTGATGCCATGCTTCTGGGCTTCCTCCATGCTCATGTCGTCCCCGCCAGGCAGCACTTCCTTGAAGCCCATGCCCAGGGCCGCGTGGCAGCAGGCGTTTTCGTCAAACAGCGTTTCGTAGAACAGGAACCCACACTGGTTGACCGGGCTTTCCTTCGGCACCAGGGCCACCTCGCCCAGCATGCCGGCGTTTTCGTCCATATGGATCATCCGCTCCAGCAGCTCCTGGCCCTTCCGGGCGCTGCAGGAAACGGCCTTCCCGTCCCGGAAGGTGATGGAGAAATCCTCGATCAGCTGGCTGTTCCAGCTCAGGGGCTTCACGGCCACCAGCGTCCCCTCGCATTTTCCGGCAAAGGGGGAGGTAAAGATCTCCTCGGTCGGCATATTCGGGATATAGAAGGCCCCGTTGAGGGCGTTGACCGCGCCGGCCCCTTCCCACCGGGCCTCCGGAATCAGCTCCACGGAGAAATCCGTCCCGTTGGCGCTGTGATACCGCAGGGAGGTGAAGCCCTGGGCGTTCAGCCAGGCGGCCTTCTGTTCGATGAAATCCGTATGCGCCTTCCAGGCCTGGACGGGATCGTTCTCCTCGGAGACGCGCACGGTCTTCAGGATGGCCTCCCACAGCCGGTCCACCGCCTCCCCGGCGCTCGCCGCGTCCGGGAAGCACTTCCGGGCCCATTTCTCCGACGGGTAGGCGGCGATGACCCACTGGTGTTTTCCCTCGATGGCGTTCCGGTAGGGCTTCAGCACCCGGGCCCGGCTCTGCATCACCGAGGAGAGCTTTTGGGGATCGATGCCGTTCATGGCGTCGGGATCGTCGGAGACGATGAAGATCCGGCAGGGGAGATCCTGCACCATCTGCTTCGCCTTCTCCTCCTCCCAGGGCAGGACGGTGCTCAGCGTTTCCTCCTCGGCGTACAGATAATGCAGCCGGGACGCCGTGTCGCTCTGCCAGTCGATGTTCACCTTTTTCGCGCCCGCCCGGTAGCACTCCTCAATCACCAGGTCCGCGAAGCGGTGCTGCTCCACGGAAACGGCCAGCTGCACGACCTGGCCCTTCTGCACATTCGCGCCGGTGCGGACGATCAGCTCCGCGTATTTTTTCAGCAGGTTTTCCGAAATACCCATCAAAATGTCCTCCCTCTGATAAACTGATATTCCGGTCCATTATACCGCCGGACGCTCCGAAAGTCCACCGTCAGGGAAAATCAAAGGGGAAATGCGGAAAAAGCACGAAAAAGGCGCATACCCGCAGGCATGCGCCGGAAGAAAACTCCCAAAAAGGGAGAGGACTAAATATCCGAAACCACGTTCTGGGCCCAGAAGTCGCTTCGCAGCATCAGCAGGCCGATAACCACCTTCACCACGTCGATGAACTGGACGCAGAAATAGATCTGC
>CADBTC010000085.1 GCA_902797445.1 uncultured Eubacteriales bacterium
ATCGCCATGGAGCAGGGACTGCGCTTCGCTATCCGTGAAGGCGGCCGTACCGTGGGTTCCGGCGTTGTGGCCAAGGTGATCGAATAAGACCGAGAATATACGGGAGGGATAAGCAATGGCTAACGCTGCCCGCAACAAGATCTGTCTGGCCTGCACCGAGTGCAAGCAGCGGAACTACAACAACATGAAGAACAAGAAGAACACGCCGGATCGCGTCGAGCTGATGAAGTACTGCCCCTTCTGCAAGAAGCATACGGCCCATCGTGAGACCAAGTGATTCTGAAGCACACAGACTAAAACTGTGAGGATGTGAAAGAAAATGTCTGAGGAAAAAAAGACGCCAGAGAAAAAGGCTGAGCCCGGCAAAGGGGCGAAGATCCTGAACTGGTTCAAGACGCTTCCCCAGAGGATCGTGAAGCCCTTCAGAAACATGTACTATGAGCTGAAGAAGGTAACCTGGCCCTCCAAGGAGCGGCTGATTTCCTACTCCACCATCGTGCTGTGCTTCATGCTGGTCATGGGCGTCGTGATCGGTCTGCTGGACATGGGCGCATCCGCAGCTGTGCGGGGCCTGATTCCCACATCGACGAGCACTGTGACCACGACGACTACCGATGACACGGCTGATGCGCAGAGCGAAACGGCTGATGCCGCCGAGCAGACGGAAGAAGCTGTGACTGACGCTGCTGAAAAAACGGAAGAAGCTGTGACTGATGCCGCCGAGCAGACGGAAGAAGCTGTGACTGACGCTGCTGAAAAAACGGAAGAAGCTGTGACGGATGCCGCTGAAAAGACGGAAGAGGTCACGACTGAAACAACCGAGGGGACCGCTGACGCTGCTGATGAGGGGAAGTAAATCATGGCAGGATCAACGAACAAAGAGCCCTGCTGGTATGTGATTCATACCTATTCGGGCTATGAAAACAAAGTCAAGGATACGCTGGAAAAGTCCGTGGAAAACAACGGCATGCAGGATCTGATCTTTGAGGTCCGGGTCCCCATGGAAGAAGTTGTTGAAATCAAGAACGGAAAGCGGGTCAAGAGCACCCGCAAGGTGTATCCCGGGTATGTCCTGGTGCACATGATCGAGACCACGGAAAGCTGGTACGTCGTTCGGAACACCCGGGGTGTAACCGGCTTTGTGGGTCCGGATTCCAAACCCGTTCCGCTGACCCAGGAGGAAGTCGACATGATGCTTCATACGGAGCAGAGCTCTGTGGACTTCGGCTTCGCCATCGGCGAAAGCGTCCGGATTCTTTCCGGGCCCCTGGAAAATTTCAGCGGCGTGGTGGAGGATGTGGATACCGTCCGCGGCAAGCTGACCGTCAAGGTGCAGATGTTCCTTGGCCGGGAAATGCCTGTGGAGGTGGACCTGGACCAGGTCGAGAAGGAATCCTGAGGGATTCCGGATCAACAATCACGTTTCTGAGGCTTCGGCTTCTGAGCGAGGACGCGGGTCCCGGGAAAATGATTCTCCTTCGCGGAGCGGAGTTTTCCCGGAGCGGCGCGGCCGGGTTCGGCGGATAAGCGCCGGGCCGTGGGAGGAAACGGAAAACGTTTCCGCCTGACCACATTTTATTTGGAGGTGCCAGAAAAATGGCAAAGAAAGTTGCTGCTTACGTCAAGCTGCAGGTGCCTGCCGCCAAGGCGACGCCCGCCCCGCCGATTGGTCCCGCGCTGGGCCAGCACGGCGTGAACATCCCCGGATTCTGCAAGGAATTCAACGACCGGACGGCCAAGGATGCCGGCCTGATCATCCCTGTGGTGATCACCGTGTATACTGACCGGACCTTCACCTTCATCACCAAGACGCCTCCGGCGCCCGTGCTGATCAAGAAGGAACTGGGCATTGATACCGCCAGCGGCCGCCCCAACCGGGACAAGGTTGGCAAGCTGACCAAGGAGCAGGTCCAGAAGATCGCCACCATTAAGATGCCCGACCTGAACGCCGGCAGCCTGGAAGCGGCCATGAGCATGGTCGCCGGAACGGCTCGCAGCATGGGCGTGACGGTGGAAGAGTAAGGGAGGCGAGCGAAGATGAAGCACGGAAAGAAATATAATGAGAGCCTGAAGCTGGTCGACCATCTGAAGCAGTATGACCCCGAAGAAGCGGTGGATCTGGTGCTGCAGACCGGCAAAGCCAAGTTCGACGAGACCGTGGAAATTTCCGTCCGCCTGGGCGTTGATCCCCGGCACGCTGACCAGCAGGTCCGCGGCGCGGTGGTTCTGCCTCATGGAACGGGCCGCACCGTTCGGGTGCTGGTTATTGCCAAGGGCGAAAAGGCCAAGGAAGCGGAAGCGGCCGGCGCCGATTATGTGGGCGCGGAAGACATGATCCAGAAGATCCAGCAGGAGAACTGGTTCGATTTTGATGTTTGCGTAGCCACCCCTGATATGATGGGTATGGTCGGACGGATCGGTCGGATCCTGGGCCCCAAGGGCCTGATGCCGAACCCCAAGTCCGGAACCGTTACCATGGATATCACCCGGGCCATCGGCGACATCAAAGCCGGTAAAGTGGAATACCGCCTGGATAAGACGGCCATTATCCACTGCCCCATCGGCAAGGTTTCCTTCGGCAAGGACAAGCTCCAGGAGAACCTGAATGTGCTGGTGGACGCCATCAACAAGGCGAAGCCCGCCGCTGCCAAGGGAACCTATATGCGGAGCATTTATCTCTCCACCACCATGGGCCCCGGCATCCGGGTCAATCCGCTGAAGTTCTGATGCAACCTACAGAAAAGAACGCTGCTTTCGAGCGGCGTTCTTTTTTTGACCACTATTGCATCAATGTGCATATTTTTAAGAATAGAAGATATTTTTTTCTTTTGCGCAAAGAGGGAATATGGTATACTGAAGAGCGGAAAGAGAGGAAGCGGCATTGAGCAAAACGAAGGAAAGAATCCGGGAAAGCAATCTGCGGTACAGACACAGTCTTGGGCAGAATTTTATTTATGATGAGGATTTGCTGGAAGCACTGGCGGACGATGCGGGAATCAATGCGGAGGAGGATGTCCTGGAGATCGGTCCTGGGAGCGGCAGCCTGACGAAGCATTTATGCGGGCGGGCGCATCGCGTGGTGAGCCTTGAGCTGGATGAAAGGCTGATTCCGCTGCTTCGTGCGTTTATGGCGGAATTTGATAATTTTACTGTCGTGCAGGGAGATGCCATGACTGCAGACCTGAATCAGTTTACAGCGGATCTGCGGAAACCCTTCGCGGTGGCAGCAAACATACCTTATTACATCACCACTCCTCTGATTACAAGACTGCTGACCAGCGGCCTTCCGATCAGCCGGATGGCGCTGATGGTGCAGAAGGAAGTGGCGGACAAGATCCTTTCCCGGCCTGGTGAGGAAGGATGGGGGCCGCTGGCGGTCAGATGTCAGTACCTTTGCGAGCCCTATCTGGCCAGAGAGGTGCCTGCTTCCTGCTTTACGCCCCAGCCAAAGGTGGACAGCGCATTTATTGTGCTGCCCATGCGGAAGGCGCCGGCCGTCAGAGTGAACGACGAAAAGGCTTTTTTCCAGATCGTGACGGCGGCCTTTGCATTGAGACGGAAAACAATGACAAACGGCCTGTGTGCCTCCCTGCATCTCCAGCGGGAAGAGGCCGCGGAGCTGATGCGGTCCGCATGCCTGGATGAGAAAATTCGGGGAGAGAAGCTGACGCTGGAAGAATTAGGCGCTCTGGCGGATGCCTGGGCGGAGCGGCAGGGGGAACGGACATTGCACCAGGCGGAGACGGAAACGAGCAGCGCCTTTTCCGCGGACGGCGGGAGGAGGGAGCAAAATGACTGTAGCGAAGTTTGATCGTGTATCGGCAGAGCAGTACATCAGGGACATGGGAGACAAAACGGGCTTTTTGCCTGTGGAGGAGATTCCCCTGCCGAAACGGGCTACCCGGGGAAGCGCAGGGTACGATTTTGTATCGCCTGTTGAAACGGTCATTCCAGCCGGCGGAAAGGCGGTCATCCCCACAGGTATCCGGTGCAAAATGGAGGAGGGCTGGGTGCTGATGCTGTTTCCCCGCAGCGGGCTGGGATTCAGGCATCAGGTCCGGCTCAGCAATACCGTGGGCATTATCGACAGCGACTATGCCTTTGCTGAAAATGAGGGACATATCCAGGTATCCCTCCGGAACCCGATGGAAAAGGATCTGGTGATCGGAAAGGGAGAACGCTTCTGTCAGGGCATTCTGCTGCCTTACGGGCAGGCGGCGGAGGAGGAGACCTTCACGGAACGCCGGGGAGGCATGGGCTCCACCGGGGCATAATCCGACCGATCATGAAAATAACAGATGGGGGAAATCAAACAATGAGCGAGATCGCATTTGCACCCGTACGGATGCACCCGGCTTTCCGGGGCGGCAAGTTAACTCCCTGGGGTGGGGATAAACTGAAAACTGTATTTGGGAAGGAAATCCCGGAGGTTCCGACGGGGGAGAGCCTGGAGATCAGCTGCATTCCGGGGTTGGAGAGCACCGACGATGAAGGCCGGAAGCTGACGGACCTGATTGCAGAGCACGGCGAAAGCTGGGTGGGAAAGTACGCCGGAAAAGCTTTTCCTCTTCTGTTGAAGCTGATTGATGCCCGGGAGCCTCTCAGTGTGCAGGTGCACCCCAATGATCAATATGCCCATTCCCATGAGGGCGGCAAACTGGGCAAGACGGAAGCCTGGCTGATCCTGGACTGCCCGGAGGGAGCGGAACTGGTATACGGCATTCAGCCGGGGACGGATCTGGAGACCCTGAAGCGTGCCAGCGAGCAGGGCAGCGCGGTAGCGCCCCTGCTGCGGCGGGTAAAGGTCCGGCCGGGGGATGTATGCAATATTCCTGCCGGTACGGTACATGCCATCGGAGCCGGTATCCTGCTATATGAGATTCAGCAAAGCTCTGATGTCACCTATCGGTTCTATGACTGGGACCGGGTGGATGCCCAGGGAAACCGCCGGGAGCTGCATCTGCAAAAAGCCTTGGACGTGACCAACCTGCAGTTTGCGCCGGATCCGAAGCACTGGGACGAAAGGGAAGGGGTCACCCGGATGCTGGAGGAACCCTTCTTCAGCCTGGATCTGATCAGAGCGGACAAGGCGGAGAAGGCCGGCCTTCCTGCAATCAGGGATTTCGGTTTCCTGACGGCCCTGGATGAAGGGCTCACGCTGGCCTGGCCGACCGGCCGTATCGGGATGAAAAAAGGCGAAAGCTTCTTCCTGCCCTGCCGGAGTCCCGAAATGTGGTTTGAGGGGAGCGGCCGCGCGGCGCTTTCCATGCCGAGGGGATAAAACGAAAGCGTTTCCACCGGATGACGGCAGAAGGCGTGCTGAGCACAAAAAACCGGAAGGCTTCGGAGCGTGCAGCGCATCGCTGCGCATGCCGGTACATACAACGATGAGATTCAACTGAGGAGACGACGTGAAACATAACATATATGGGAATACGGAAGGCATCCGGGACGCGTTGCTGCGGGAACTGGATGACCTGTACAACTGGGAGCTGGAGGAGGGAGAGTTTCTTCCCCGCGAACTGATGCGCAGGCTGGCGGATTACTCCTGCAGGCTGAACCGGGAAATCGCGGCCTATCTGACCCGGGAGGGGGAAATCGTCCATGTGGCGGTCGGTACGGACTGCGATGTGGAACTGATAGACTTCCGGCTCCGGCGGAATCCGCGGCGGCTGAGCCGGGTCCGGTGTGTACATACCCACCCGGACGGGGATGGACATCTGAGTGATGTGGATCTCAGCGCACTGAAGATTTTCCGGTATGACGCCATGACGGCAGTCGGGGTCAAGAATGGAGAACCGGTCAACGTGCAGACAGCCTTCCTGGAGTCGGAAAAGGATATTCTTCTGGGGTCGGCTGTTCCATGGTATAAGGTGCCGGACAAGGCCTGGCTGGATCAGATTGAGATCAGCGACGGCCTGGTGGGAACGGAGGAGACGGACCAGGTTTCAGAGGGGCAGGAACGAGCCGTTCTCATGGGAATCGAGAGCGAGGAATCCCTGAAGGAGCTGAAGCGGCTGGCGGAGACGGCTGGCGCCCAGGTGACAGGCATGTTTCTGCAGAAGCGGACGAAGCCGGACGGAGCGCTTTTCATCGGGCGGGGACGGGCGGAGGAACTGGCCCGGGAATGCCAGGCGCTGGATGCGGATCTGTGCATTTTTGACGAAGAGCTGACGGGCATCCAGAACAGAAACCTGGAGGATTTGCTGCGGGTAAAGGTGATCGACAGGACCACCCTGATTCTGGACATTTTTGCTCAGCGTGCCTCCAGCGCGGAGGGAAAGCTGCAGGTGGAACTGGCCCAGCTGCAGTATCAGAGCACCCGGCTGATCGGACAGGGGCTAGTACTGAGCAGACTGGCGGGCGGCATCGGAACCCGGGGTCCCGGAGAAAGCAAGCTGGAAATGAACCGGCGGCGGATCCGGGAACGAATGACCGAGCTGCGGCGGAGACTGGCAGAAACGGAGAAACAGCGGGAAATCCGGCGGAAGAGCCGAGAGAAAAACGGAACGCCGGTGGTAGCGCTGGTGGGATACACCAACAGCGGAAAATCCACGCTGCTGAACAAAATGACGGGATCAGACGTGTATGTTCAGGACCAGCTCTTCGCGACGCTGGATGCGGTGTCCCGACGCATGGAAACGGAGGAGAAAACCGAATATCTGCTGGTGGATACGGTTGGATTTATCCGAAAGCTGCCACACACCCTGGTTGACGCCTTCAAATCCACGCTGGAGGAAGCGGCGCTGGCGGATGTGCTGATCATCGTAAACGATGGGTCCAGCAGCGAGATGGCGGCGCAGCATGATACGGTGGAGGGAGTGCTGCAGGAACTCGGCGCCACAGAGCAGACCAGGATCGAAGCGGTTAACAAATGTGATATCGCAGACCCCTGGCCAACCTTTCCGGGGGCGGTGATGATCTCCGCGAAGACCGGGGAAGGTCTGGCGGAGCTGAAGCGCCGGATTGCGGAAGCGATTCAGACCTCTTATGCCCCGGTTACCTTTATGATTCCCTTCTCGAAGTACGGCCTGCTGGCTCAGATCCGGCCTCTGGGACGGGTCACGGCGGAGCGTCACACCGATACAGGTACGGAGATCACCCTGGTCATGGCCAAGGAGGACGCGGCCAGAGCCGCCGCCCGGTATGGGGCGGAGATCATCCAGAAGGAATCATGACGCAGGGAGTGCAGGAGAGATGAATTCCATTCTGCCGCCAGATCAACATTTTATCAGGCTTTATGTTTAATTTGGCCAAATAAAGACCGATACAGGATCAGTTGCATTATATTCCGATTTGTGATATGATACGGCTTAGCTTGAAAGGCTTGATGGAAAAGGGGTTGAGCCCTTCAAGCCGTAAAAAAGAGAAGAGAAAACGGAAAAAGGAAAAGGAGTGAAAGGGAATGAAAAAGACGATTGCGAAGGTGGATTACGATACCGAGTCCGCTGAACTGCTGGGCAAGGTGACCGCCGGATCCATCGGCGATCCCGCCGGATATGAAGAGTGCCTCTTCAAGACCCCGGACGGAAAATTCTTCCTGTACACCAACGGCGGCGAAGAGTCTCCCTACAAGAAGGAAGACATCAAGAGAATGTCCTCCGCCAAGGCCGATGAGTGGCTGAAGAATCATCAGTAATCGCAAACGGAGACAAAAGCCGGAGACGGGATTTACCCATCCCCGGCTTTTGCATACATATAAAACGTACAACAAAGCATCGGAATGCGGGATGAGGAGAAGAAGATGAAAAAAGGCATTCTGTTTGACCTGGACGGTACGCTGTGGGATTCCCGGGAGGCGGTGGCGATCTCCTGGAATATCGCGCTGGAGCGGATGGGTCGGGAGGAACGCTGCACGGCGGAGTGGATCGGGTCTCAGATGGGGAAAACCATGGACGATTTTGCCATGGCACTGTTTCCTACGGAGACGCTGGAAGCGGCGAAGGCGATGCTGGCGGAATGCATGCAGGAGGAAAACGAATATGTCCGGACCCATGGCGGCATTCTGATGGATGGGCTGGAGGAAACACTGAAGGCGCTGAAGGAAAAGGGATTCTTTCTGGCCATCGTCAGCAACTGTCAGGAAGGATATATCGAAGCGTTTCTGGAGTACCATCAGCTGGGACAGTATTTTGACGATACGGAAAACTTTGGCCGGACGGGCCGGAGCAAAGGCGCAAATATCCGACTGGTAGTGGAGCGGAATCATCTGGACGAGGCGGTTTACCTGGGGGATACCCAGGGGGACTATGATGCCGCAAAGGAGGCGGGCGTGCCTTTTCTGCACGCGGCTTACGGGTTCGGGACGGTACCGGAGGGAACGCGCGGGATTTCGGACATTCGCCTGCTGCCGGAAGCTGTGTAAAAACGAGGTCGGCCAGGATGCCGGGCTGCGCTTGACAGAAGAGAGCGGAACCGGTAGAATGACAGACGAAGAGGGGCCGGCTGAGCCCCGCTGATTATAAAGGAGGAAAAAATCATGAAGAAGTATGAATGCCCCTGCGGATATGTGTATGATCCTGAAGTCGGCGATCCCGACAGCGGCATCGCCCCCGGCACGGCTTTCGAAGACATCCCGGATGATTGGGTATGCCCCATCTGCGGGCTGGACAAGAGCGCTTTTACGGAAGTGGAGTAATCAGGGCAGCACATTTGATCCCAGGCGCCTTTCGGCGTATGGGGATGCAAGCGCCGGGCTGTATGCGGCCGGGTGAAAATCGAAAAACACGGACGCCGGAGCGAATGTTCCGGCGTCCTTTGCACTCGCGAAAACGGGCGAAGTGTGATATGATGGCATCGGCAGTAAGCCCGGGGAAAGGAGTGCGGCGGATGAAGCGGGAAGATGTGCTTGTCAAGATCCCGGCTCTGCTGCACCTTGCAAAGCTGGGATACGGTTATTTGTCGGGACGGGAGATCCGCCGCGACCGGGAAACGAACATACTGACGGAGCGGCTGCGCGGCGCAGTAGAGCGGGTGAATGAGGTTTCGCTGGCAGAAGAAACCTTTGAGCGGATGATGGCGGATTTTCGCTCCCTGCTCCGGGAAGCTGATTCGGGGCAGGGCTTTTACCGGGTCCTTCGGGAAGGATGGAACGGGCTGAAAATTCTGGATTTTGATCATCCGGAAAAAAATGATTTCATCGCGGGGACGGAGATTGCCTGCGGAACCGGGAAACAGCGCTTCCGGCCGGATATCACCCTGTTTATTAACGGACTGCCGCTGGGCATGATGGAACTGAAGGCTCCGGATCAGCCGGGCGGTCTGAAGGGCGAATACGACAGGATGTGCCGGCGGTTCTGCCAGAAATGCTTCCTGCCTTATCTGCAGGCGACCCAGATCTGGCTGTTTTCCAATGATCGGGAAGAAAGCGGGCTGCACGTCCCGCCAAAGGACGGCGCGTATTATACAGCGGGCGCGCCGGCGGATTTCCCGGTCTATCCCGGACCGGATAAGTCGGCGAAGCGTCCGAAGGAGCTGAGACAGCCGGATCGGGAAACGGAACGGGCGATCCTCGAGGATAACGGAATGGGGGCGGTCCGCCCGGGACGGACGAACCCCGAGACGCCGACCCATCGACTGCTGACAGGACTCGCGGCACCCGGGCGCTTCCTCTTTCTGATTCGGTACGGAATCCTGTACGAGCGGATGCAGGCGGAGGACGGGAAATCCGCATGGCGGAAACGCCTCCTGAGCTGGGAACAGCTGGAAGCGCTGCGAAGGGCGGAAGGGAAGACTCGGCGCGGCTTCCGTAACTGGAGGATTGCCTGCCCGGGAAAAACCGGACGAACCCTGCAGGGAGCGGCTTTGATTTCCCTGCTGAGGGACCGGCTGCCAGAACGTGAAATCGGATGGGTTCTGGAGGATGCGGAGGAATCCAGAGAGGCGGAAGCGGACTTCAGAAAACTGGGGTTGGACGCAGATGCTGTCCGCGTTTTGACAGCCGAATCGATCCGGGCCCGGGACGAAAACAGCGATCTGACTCAAAGGACAGCCGGAGCATGCCGGCAGGATATACCGGCGGAACATGTGCACGGCCAGGGGAAAAGGAAATGCCCGATGGAGAAGCCGGGCATTTATATCCTGGAGGCGCAGCGGACGAACTACCGGACGGAACGCTCGGCGGCGTCCGTCCTGCGGAGGACGGATCAGGGAGCGATTCTGATTACCATGGGGGAAGCGCCTGTCCGCGAGCGCGGGTACTTTACGTACCTGCTGGAATGCGCGGACGGAAGCCTGTACTGCGGATGGACGAACAGCCTGGAGGACCGGGTCAGGGCCCACAACGCCGGGCAGGGAGCGAAATATACCCGGAGCCGGCGGCCGGTGAAGCTGGTGTACTGGGAATCCTATGGGACAAAGCATGATGCCATGAGCCGGGAATGGCACGTAAAGCGGATGACCAGAGCGGAAAAGATGGCGCTGATCCGGCAGGAGACGGCGGAGAAGGACGGAAAGAAAGACGGGAAAGAGGAGAAAAACGGATGACGGGCAGGGGCAGAAAGCGGTTCGGCGCCGGTTTGCTGGCTGGATGGATGCTGGCGGTCGGAATGGGGCTCGGGCAGAAAGCGGCGGCTGAAGAGGATTTCCTCGAAGAAACCTGGGAGGAGGAAGCCCGGACAGAAGAAAGCGGAGACGGCGCCGCGGAGCAGGAAGCGGCGGAAGAGCCGTACCTGATGGAAGATCCGGAAAACGGGCGATGGGAGTATCGGTCTGAAACGCTGCGTATTACCATTGAGCGGTTTTCGGAGAAGGTAAAGTCAGACAAGAAGACCAAGACCCGGGAATACTGCATCGCCGACATTCAGGCGTCGCCCGAGTCCCCGCTCTATCCGATTATGACGGAGCCTACGACCAAACGACCGGCGGGATATAAGCTGGTGAGCCCGGACCTGCTGACGGATAAGTACAAGCCGATTTTTGCGATGAGCGACGACATGTACGGGATCCGCCTGCAGAAATACAAGTATAAGGGGATTATCATCCGGGATGGAGAAATGATCTCCGACCAGACCCGCAACAGCAAAAAGAACCGGCCCTGGCCGAACCTGGATACCCTGGCGGTTTTCGAGGACGGACGCATGGAGACGTACGTTTGCGACGCCTATACGGCAGATGAATATCTGGAAATGGGGGCGAAACAGGTTTTCGCCTTTGGGCCGATCCTGATCAAGGATGGAGAAATCACCGCGCAGGTTCTGAATCCAAAGTATTATCCCTACAACGAACCTCGGGTGGCCATTGGCATGGTGGAACCCTGGCACTATGTGGGGATCGTCGTCCGCGGAAGGCCGAAGAGCCAGTACGCGGGCGTGCATCTGGACTGGCTGGCGCAGCAGCTGCTGGACAGGGGCTGCGTGGAAGCGCTGAATCTGGACGGCGGACAGACAGCAACCATGTTTTTTAATGGAAAAATCATCGAGACCGGTGATACGGGATTGCGTTCCCAGGGAAGCCTGATCTGCTTCGGGACGATGGAGTGAACGGCCAGAGGGACGAAAGGAACAGAGAACAAAGGAGCCCTCCGGAGCGGGCGGATGTAAGGGGAAAGAAAGAGCCCCAAAACATCCAAAACAGGTCTGAGAGGGAACAAAAGGCCTTTTTCATTCGTATATATAAATGGAGCGGATTCTCCTCATTCGCTCCACGTGCGTTGAGCAGCAATGCAGCCCGGGAAAGAAGAAATGGGGAGGCATGAGAAGCATGGAAAAGAACGGAAACGGGAAGAAAACGGGGAAAACCCTAAGGAACGGAGCCTGCGTAAGAATCGTCGTATGCCTGATGATGACGTTATGCATGGGAATGACGGGGTTCCCGACAGAAAATGAAAATCCGGCTTCGACGAAGCGGGCGGGATATGCAATTGCCGTGGAAGCCGGGGATACGGAAGCGCCGGAGGCGGCGGAATGGACGGCTGCCGCGAATGAGGACGGAGCGGCAGAAGGCATGCCTGAGGCAGAGGCCTCCGGGTCCGGCGAGGACCAGGGCGGTACCGGAGAGGGTTCCGGATCGGGTGACGGCCAGGGCGGTACCGGAGAAGAATCCGGATCGGGTGACGGCCAGAGCGGTACCGGAGAGGGTTCCGGGTCCGGCGAGGACCAGGGCGGTACCGGAGAAGAATCCGGATCGGGTGAAGGCCAGGGCGGTACCGGAGAGGGCTCCGGATCGGGTGAAGGCCAGGGCGGTACCGGAGAGGGCTCCGGATCGGGTGAAGGCCAGAGCGGCACGGGAGAGGGTTCCGGGTCCGGCGAGGGCCAGGACGGTACCGGAGAAGGTTCCGGGTCCGGCGAGGGCCAGGGCGGTACCGGAGAGAGCTCTGGATCGGGTGAAGGCCAGAGCGGCACAGGAGAGAGCTCCGGATCGGGTGAAGGCCAGGACGGTACCGGAGAAGGTTCCGGGTCCGGCGAGGACCAGGGCGGTACCGGAGAAGGTTCCGGGTCCGGCGAGGGCCAGGACGGTCCGGGTCCTTCCGCCGATCCGACGGAAACCACGACTGTCCCTCCGACGCCAACACCTTCACCGGAACCGGAGGAAACGGAAGATCCGAGCGTTTTTGTGATAGAAGGGGATGTGCTGATCAGATATACCGGAAAGAAGACAAAGGTCGAGATTCCGGACGGCGTTCGCGTGATTGGCCCCGGGGCATTTGACCGGAACAAAACGATTGAGGAAGCTGTTTTGCCGGACAGTGTTGAAGAAATCGGGGAAGGGGCTTTTGCGGACTGTTCAAACCTGAAGAAGGTCACTCGGTCTGAAAACAGCAGACTGAGCGTATTGGGAGAGCACGCCTTCGCCTATTGCACAAAGCTGGACAAGACTTTTGCGGCGGGGATTGACGATCAGGCGGAAAATGCGTTCGAGGGCGTGCCGGATACGACGCCGACCCCTGAACCCGCGCAGGATGCAACACCGACCCCCAACCCTACTCTGATGCCGGAACCAACGCTGACACCGGACGAGGAAGGCGACGGAGAAGACGATTTTTACGATGACATCGAATGGGAGATTCCCGCCTCATCCACTCGCACCACAACGGGCGGAAAGCCCAAACCGAGGCATACCAGAAACAGGACGAAGTTTACACATGATTACGATCAGGTGATGGTTGGGGCTGGGGAGACGGAGCCCATGCAGGAGCTGACGCTGGGAGGGGAGACCTTCGAACTGTCCCTGAAAGGGAATACGGGCGAACCGACCACTTTCACGGCAGCATTCGCTGCCGGGGAGGAGCTCTGGGACGGATCGGCGGAAGCTGCGGAGAGAGTGGACACCCTGGTGCTGAAGGCGACATCGAATGCGGGCAACCTATGGACGATGAACGGCAACGTTCTTCGGCAGCTGTACAAGACCGGGATCGATTATCTGGTGTTCCGGGATGCACGCGCGGATATTATCGTTCCGACGGAAGGCTTCCTGGCAGGGCGCGTGTATGATGAAATCAAAAGCCGGGGCGTGGGCGGCCGGAAATTTGATTATACCCTGGAAACCGGGGACGCGCTCAAATGGGCGGTCACAGTGGAAGGAGAAGTATACGGACTGGACGAGAATCCCGCGGCGCCGATCTATCTGACGGGCGTCACGGTCGTTTCGAAAAACCCGGGAAACGGAAACAGTGCCCGGGCGGACGGCGGAAACGGATCGAAGGAATGAGTTTTGGGTGCCGGGGATAAACTGAGCAGGAGCGCATCCGGGAAGCGGAAACACAGCCGGGGAGAATGACGGCGTAGAACCGACGGACATCATTTAAGCGCGATCATCAAAAGGAGGAAACGAAACATGCGGAAAATGCTTGCATGCCTGGGATTGGCTGCAGTGCTCCTTACCGGCGCCGCGTCAGCGGAAATGACCTTTGACGGGACGGTTGTCGCCGGACAGACCCTGCCGGTGCTGGCGGCATACGGCGGCCAGCTGGCGGATATGAGCGTGACGGCTGGAGACCTGGTCACGGAAGGCGAGGTCATCGGTGAAATCGGGACCACGCGGAACTATGCTCCGGTGGAAGGGACGGTTACAGGCCTGTATATCGCCGAGGGGGATAAAACAGAGGACATCACAGAACGGTACGGGGCCAGCCTCTATATCGAGCCTACCAACCGCTACACCATCACAGCGACTACGGAGAAAGCCTATAACAGCAGCGAGAACCACTACATCCATCTGGGAGAGCGGGTCTATCTGAAGTGCGTGGTGGACGGCACCCATAAAGGGACAGGCATGGTATCTGCGCTGACGGAAAAGGGCTACAATGTTGAGGTGACCGGCGGAGAATTCTCCATGCAGGAAAAGGTGGAGATTTACCGCACCAGCAATTACAGCAAGGAAAGCGCGATCGGGCGGGGCACGGTGAACCGGGCGAATCCTGTCGCCGTCAAGGGCGCCGGCAGCGTACTGAAAATCCATGTGCAGAACGGGGATTTTGTGGAGCGGGGCGAGAACCTGTTTGAAACGGTGGAAGGCGTGCTGGATGGCCTGTATGCTCCTTCCGGAAAGATCATCAGCCCCGTGAACGGAATCGTCAGCAGCGTCAGCAAGGGCCGGGGCGAGACGGTCGCCAAGAATGAGATTCTGCTTAAACTGATTCCCACGGATTCCCTTCAGGTGGAATTCCTCGTGCAGGAGGCAGATCTGTTCCTGCTGAAAGAGGGACAGAAGGTCCGGATGGAGCTGTACTGGGATACGGAGCCGGGGCGGACCTACGACGGGGAGATCACCCGAATCTCGCATATCCAGGAAGCTGTTAAGGAGGGCACTTCCAGCGACCGGCAGACCTATAAGGCGTATGCCTCCATCACAGCGGATGAGCAGCTGCGGGCCGGAATGACGGTCATGATTTCCGTTCCCCAGACCGGCGATGGGGCGGATGCGGAGCATGCTGCGGAAGACGACGTGTAATGACAGGGAACGCGACAGGAAAAAGGAAAGAAAGAAGGATGATTCCTATGCGGGGATACAGAAAGTGGAAAGCGCTGATCAGCGGAATGCTGGCAGTGCTGATGATGCTGGGAGCCCCCCTGGCCATGGCTTCTACCGGGGACAGGATACTGATGCAGACGGACAGCGACAGTTTCACGGAATATCTGGAACAGGTCATCGTCATCGGGACGAAGGTGTATCTGTACCTTTCGGGAAGCGATGCGGCGTTTCATGTGTACGATACCCAGACCGGCGAGACCGAAGTATACGACTTGAAGGAGCTGAATGAAGGACTCACCGGCAGGGATGGGGACTCTCTGCGGACGGAGGACGGCGATCGGTATACGGAGCAGGTGGCAGCGTGGTTCTCCTGGAAAGGGGAGATCTATGCCGTCCTTTACCGGAGCATCAGCCAGGAGGACGTAAATGATATCGATGGCGGATTCGTGCGGAAACTGATCCTGGCAGAGGGAAAGGCCAGTCTGGAAGAGACGGACGTTCCCCAGCTGGAATGGGGGGACATGACCGAACGCAACGGCGCCAGCCGTTATAACCGCTGGATCAACAGCTCCGCCTGCGTGGGGAACCGTTTTGCGGCGCTGGTGTATGGAGACAGCGGGGACATGGAGCTGCATTTGTTCGATCTGGAAACGGGACGGGCGGAGACCGCGGAGATCGATGACCTGCAGGACATGACCCAGGGGCCGGAGGGAAAGCTGCTGATTGGCCGGATCGACCGGAGGGGGGATTCTCACCTGTCCGTCGAGCTCTATGATCCGGAAGAAGAGGAATCCCAGGTGCTGGCTGCATTCCCGCCGGAGGAAGCCGACAGGGTCCGTGGGATCGCCTGGCGGGAAGAGAACAACACCCTGTATTATATATACAACGGGGAGGTCTATGCGACCGCGGATGGCACCATGGAAAGCGCGGAGAGCGTAAATGAATGCGGCCTGACCCCTTATAATCTGTTCAGCCAGATTACGGCCGACGGATTCCTGGCGGTATACAGGTATGACGGAGCCCTGCTGCGCAATGTCGATCCCAGTCAGCGGGGGACTGTCACCATCCGGATTCACCCCTACGCATGGTCCAACGGGGCGAACGCCGCTTACTATGCTTTTTCTGAGCTGCGGGGAGATATCGGCGTCATCCGGGAGGACAGCGGCGACGAAAGCACGCTGCTCCAATCCATGATGAATCAGGATGACCGCGTGGATATCTATACGATCAGCGGCGCTTCCAGCGTATACAGCGCCCTCTACAACCGCGGATTCATGGGGAGCCTGGAAAGCAGCGAAAAGCTGAAGTCGCTGATCGGCACGATGTATCCCTTTGTGCAGGAAGCCTGTAAAAAGGATGGGACGCTGGTGGCGGTCCCCATCAGTATGACCGGGGATGCCTTCGGATACAACACGGAAGCCTGGGAAAAGCTGGGCTTTACAGAAACGGACCTGCCCAGGACGTGGGACCAGTTCCTGGATCTTCTGGAGAGCCTTCCGCAGAAAACGGAGGGGACGGAATACCGGATTTTTGAGCTGTGGGTGACCAAACAAAACTTCCGCAGCGAGCTGCTGGGCAGGATCCTGCAGAATTACGCACAGCTCCGGCCGGATGATCCGTTTAACACGCCGGTGCTGCAGAGACTGCTGGGCCGGGCGGAAACGCTGGACCTGGATGCGCTGGGCCTGATTGAAGAGGACGAGTCGGAAGAGATTTATGAACGGTATACGGAGCTGGGCGGAGACAAATCCGCGCTGCTGATCCCGGGAATGGATGCGTCGCTGGAATCCTACCGGCAGGAATATCAGACGCTGCTCCTGACCTATGAGGAGGGAGAGGAGCCGGTGCTGCCCGTCACCCTGGGACTGGCCTTCCTGAACCCCTTCAGCCAGCATCCGGAGGAAGCCATTGCCTACCTGGAGACAACGGCCGAAAAACTGGATACGGTTACGGCTTACAGCTTCTATCCGGATCGGAATGATCCGGTCCGCTATCCCGACCATGAAGAGCAGAAGCGGAACATGGCCAGATGGATCGACGATACAAAAGCGCGGCTGGAAGAAACAGAGGATGAAGACACCAGGGAGAACCTGGAAAAAACCCTGGAGGCCCTGGAAAAAGAGCTGGCTGAGTTCGACGAAACGTATTGGCTGCTCTCCCCGACGTGCATTGCCCATTACCGGGACCGGGCGCCTTACATGCAGCCTGCGGGGTATGACTTCTGGTCAATGCTGTACGGCGGGGAAAACGGAGAAACCTTCAGCACCCTGTGGAATGGGTACCTGGAAGGACAGAAGAGCGCCCAGGAACTGCTCAGCTATGTGGATCAAAAGGTCCGGATGATGCGGATGGAAGGGAATTGAGAACTTGTACAGAAAAAAACGGCTGGTCCTGCCATTCCTGCTGCCGGGACTGATCGGGATCATCGTATTCTACGTGGCTCCGTTCTTCGGCGGGGTGTGGTACAGCCTGACGGACGGCAGCTTTGAAAATGCCTTCGTGGGACTGGAAAACTACAGCAAGGTATGGCAGAACCCCATGTTTCAGCTGGGACTGAAAAACACGATGGAACTGAGTCTCATCTGTGCGCCAAGCCTGTTTCTGCTGTCTTTTCTGCTGAGCCTGCTGCTCAACCGCATCCGTCCGGCGGGAGGGTTCTTCCGTTCCAGTGTGCTGCTGCCCTACCTGATGCCATCCAGCGCGGTGCTGATTATCTGGCTGCTGTGGTTCGATTACGGCGGGCCGGTGAATCACCTGATCACCCTGCTGGGCGGAAACCGGGTGCTGTGGCTGCAGGGCGCGGAACTGCGGATGCCGGTGGTGCTGCTCTTTCTGTGGAAAAACCTGGGGTTTTGTGTCATCATCTATCTGGCGGCGCTGCAGGCGATTCCGGTCTCCCTGTATGAATACGCGGCGCTTGAAGGCGCCGGATTTATCCGGCAGGCCTTTTCCATTACCCTGCCCATGATCGTGCCCACCGCGTTTCTGGTATTCATTCTGAGCTTTGTCAACGCCTTCCGGATTTTCAAGGAGGTCTATTTCATCGGCGGCGCCTATCCGGAGGAGCCGCTGTATACGCTGCAGAATTACATGAACAATATGTATGGCAAGCTGAATTATCAGAATGTGACGACGGCGGCGTATATCTTTGCGGGGATGGTCTTTGCCCTGTTCGGGCTGCTGTTCTTCCTGCAGAACCGGGCCCAGCGGGGGCTGAACTGAGGAGGCGGAGCAAATGAGGCAAATGAAAGGGATCCGTCTGCGGATGATTCAGATCCTGCTGGGACTGCTGGCGGTTATTCTGCTTTTTCCCATGGTTCAGACCTTCCTGTATTCCTTTTCCAGCATGACGGAGATGCAGGCGTTTATGAAGACCCGGGGCAGCTATGACGAAACCCGATGGATGGAGGCGCACCTGATTCCGAACCGGGTGTCCCTGCTGCAGTACCACCAGATTCTGATCGCGGACAATACGGTGCTGCGGCTGTTTCTGAATTCCGTATTCTATGCGCTGACCATCCTGCTGGGGCAGGCGGTCGTGATTCCGGCCATGTCCTTCGGACTGGCGAAATTCAGATTTCCCGGGCGGAACGCCCTGTTCTTTGTGATTATCCTGCTGATGCTGCTGCCCTTCCAGGTGACCATGGTGCCGAATGTGCTGACGCTCCGGTCCATGGGTCTGCTGGATTCGGTCTGGGCGATTATCATCCCCATGTGGTTTGCGCCCTTTTATATTTTTCTGATCCGGCAGTTCATGGTGGGGCTGCCGGCCGAACTGACCGAGGCGGCGGAGATGGACGGAGCGGGGACTCTCAGCGTATATCTGCGGATCATTCTGCCGGTCAGCCGGCCCATCCTTGGCGCCGCGGCAGCCCTGTCCTTTGCCGAGAGCTGGAATCTGGTGGAGCAGCCGCTGACCTACCTGACGACACGGACTGATCTGCAGCCCCTGTCCACCATGTTCAATCAGCTGGCTGCGGAAAATACGGGGTTTGAATTTGCGGGGGCGACGCTGTACATCCTGCCGGCTCTGTTTATCTACCTGTTCTTTCAGGAGGACATTCTCAGCGGCATTGCGCTGACGGAACTGAAATAAGACAGGATCGGCACGCGGAAGAAACACAAGGATACGGAGCAGATTCCCGTCAAAATGGCGACGAAACGGACGGGGATGCAGCCGAAGAAACACGGATGGAGTTGAAAGACGATGAAAAAATTTGCCCTGCGGGGGATGATGATCCTGGCGGCCGTGGTTGCGCTGTGCCTCTTTTTTTCGGGGACGATTCGAACGCTGACCACCCCCAAGGTGCGCTTTGCGCAGGCAAAAAACGGCAAGTTTGAGCAGAGCACAAACCTGACGGGGAAAGTGGTTTTTCCGGAAGAGGAGGAAGTCGTGATTCCGATCCCGGAAGGCATGAGTCTGACTGTGACCCGGGTACGGGCGGCGGTGGGGGACAAGGTGAAGGCGGGGGAGACCCTGGCCGCGGCCAAGGTCACGGATGCGGACAAAACCCTGGCCAGCCTGGAGAAGGAATATGAAACCGCCCAGATGAATCTGCGGAGCCTGGAAAAGAAACGGGGCGATATCCGGCTGAGCAGCAGCGAGCGCAGGTGGCAGGCAGCGTGGGAAGCGGAGCAGGCCGCCATGAAAGGGGAGAGGGACGCAAGAGTCAGCCTGCAGGTGCTGCTGAATCAGGCGGGGCTGGAGATGACGGCTGACCAGAAGCTGCCGGAGCAGGCGGGGGAGGACATTCAGCAGGCCTATGCAGCCTGGAAAGAATCGGAAAAGACCTGGAAAAAGAAGCAGGCGGAGCTGAAAGAGGTGGACCGCTACGCCATTCCCGAAGACCTGTGGGCCGATATGCGGAAGATGGAGGAATACCGGCAGAACATGGCAGATGCCGAAAGCCGGATTACCGCGCTGGAAATTCTGAAAAAACAGGCGGAAAACCTGACAGCGCCGCATGCGGGATACATCAGTGAGGTCAAGATCGAAAAAGGCGGCACCCTGGATGGGGAGACAGTGCTTTTTAAGATGACGCCGGAAGGCTCGGATCCGGTGATCCGGGCAGAACTGGGGACGCTGAAACAATCTGTGGAAAAGGGCGCCGTGCTGGAAGTGGATTCCGATACCTGGGGCCGGACGGAAACAAAGGTCGTGGGCACCGGAATGACCAACGAAGGGCACCCCTATGTGGACTGCGATATTAACAAGGACGTCCGGTACGCTCTGGGCAGCGTGGCAGAAATGATGAAGATGAATGAAATCAAGCTGATTCTGTCCACGAAGGCCAGGGAATCCACCTGCCTCGTCCCGGCCAGTGCGGTCCGGGGAAGCGGAAATGACCGGTATGTCTACGTCACGGAGCGGGAAAGCTCCACCTTTGGCGGAAACCGGCTGAAATGTAAAAAGATGAGCGTTACCGTACTGGGAGAATCCGGCACCACCGTTTCCCTGTCGGAGGATCTGAGCCATGAGCAGGTCATCTATATGGAGGACCGGGCCATCAGCGAAGGCGCCACCGTCATGACGTACGAATAAGGAGACGCTTGCACAGCATGAAGAAAAAAAACAGGCCATCCATACCGGGTATCCTGGGGGCGGTCCTGATCCTTGCGGGGCTGATGGGGCTTTACAGCGGACCGGATATCAGCCAGTATGTGTTTGCGCCCCGGGACATCCGGGTGGGCGAGGCACTCCTGCAGGCGGAGACGGAGCAGGCGGGCGCGGACGGATCCATCGCGCTGCACGGGAGCACCGCGGGCATCGCGGTGGAGACACAGAAGAAGAGCCAGAGCGGTGTGACGCTGTATCAGGTTTCCGGGGACTGGCACTCCGTATACGCCCGTGAAGCGGTTAGCGGGCGGCTCCTGACAAAGGGCGACGTGGAAGGAAAAAAGCAGGTCATCCTCCTGGATGAGCAAACCGCCTTTTCACTCTTTGGAGAAGAAGACGCTGTCGGGCAGCAGGTTCGGATCGGCGGAAAGGTCTTTGAGACCGTAGGCGTGGTCAGGCACGGACGGCGAATCGGCGAGGAGGACGCCTTTGCGGCGTGGATTCCCCTGGGCGCGGACGGCGCGCCGGGCTGTGATGTGATGGTCTTTTCCGCCGGGGGCGGCGGGCTGAACGCCATGCATACGACCTTCGAAAAGACGGCACGGGACCTGTTCGGGGAGGGGCAGGCTTTCCATTTGGGAAAGGAGAGAAGCCGGGGGACCATTTTGCTGCGGGTGATGATTCTGATCATCGGACTGCGGCTGACGGCGGTCTGGCTCCGATTTGCCAAACAGAAGAGCGTCGGCTGGCTGGGGCAAATCCGGAAAAAGCACTCGACCGTCTATGCGAAGCAGATGCTCTTCTTTGCGGCGGGACGGTTTGCTGCGATGATTCTGCTGTTTGCGGCCGGCATCGGGTTTGGCGCGCTGCTGGTGGGCATGATGGGCTTCGCCATGCTGGACTTTCCGGAATGGGTTCCCCGGGTGCTGGTGGATCCGGACGCGATCCAGGAAACGTTCTGGAGCCTGACGTCCGCTTCCGCAAAGCCCATGCAGTGGCGGACACCCGAAATGGCCGAGATCCGGTTCTGGAGCGGGATGATCCGGTGGGGCACGGTGCTGTTTCTACTGGACCGGTGGAGATTCGGAAGACGGAAAGAAGACGCTGAACCGCCGGAGCAGGCGGCGGGAGGACGGGTATAGCGGCATCTTCCTGCGTCAATCTGGTGCTGCCATTCCGGAACGCAGCGGATAAAGCGAAAGAGAATAGGCCGAACGGTTGCAAAGCGGGAAATCTTGTGCTACAATGCACCACGTAACTCAATCCTAACGAACCTAATGGAGGAGAAATACCATTATGGAAGTAAATGAGAAGACTCTGATCGGTGAAATCGTGCGGGATCATCCGGAAGCCATCGACGTGCTGATGTCCATCGGCATGCACTGCCTGGGCTGCCCGGCCTCCCAGATGGAGAGCCTGGAAGATGCCTGCGCTGTCCATGGATTTGAAGCGGCCCCCGTGGTGGAAGCCATTAACGCCCGGATTCGGAACGCTGCATCCGTCTGAGCCATCCGGCAACCGTGCCCCTGTACAGGGGACGGTTTTTTATTGCCGGGACGGCGCGGGGAAGGACCGGAACCGGCGGACAGCGTCCGGCAGCGCTTATAAAGGCGCAGCGGAGCCAAAGGAAACGTAAGGGACACACAGAAAAAGAAAGTGAGAGAGTAACAGCAATGCTGAACATCAGACAGGCGAAGGAAAAGGACATTCCGGCTGTTCTGGATTTGCTGCGCCAGATATTGGAAGTGCATGCGGTGATCCGGCCGGATCTGTTTATTTCCGGCACCACGAAATATACGGAGCCGGAGCTGAAGGAGATCCTGGCAGATCGGGACCGTCCCCTGTTCGTGGCGGAAGAAAACGGGGAGGTGGTCGGATACTGCTTCTGCATCCTGGAGCACACCACGCAGGGAAACAACAAACGGGAGAACAAAACCCTTTTTATCGATGACCTGTGCGTGGACGAGAAATTCCGTGGGCAGCACATCGGAAGGCAGCTGACGGACTTCGTGACGGCGTTTGCTCGGGAAATCGGATGCTATGACATTACCCTGAACGTATGGGAAGGGAATGACGCGGCGCTGAACTTTTATCGGAGCAGCGGTTTTACCGCCCGCAAGACCGTGATGGAAAAGCTCCTGTAAACGAAAGATCGGAAGACGGCAAAAGAGATGCGCACTCCTGAGCCGTTCGGTCCGGACGTCTCAGCGCCCGCGAACCAATAAAACCCCCGGAGCCAATGCAAGGCTCCGGGGGTTTTCCTCTTGAGGAGGGTTTAGGGACTTACTGAGCGATGGCGTCCACAATGGCCAGGGTCAGTTTCAGATCCACGTATTCGCCGTCGGTGGGCGCTTCGGCAGCGTTATACAGGTCCACGCCGGTCCGGTAGACCTTCAGCGCCACTTCGTCGCCTTCCTTCAGGCTGCCGATGATGGAAGTCAGATCGGAGGCGGTGGTCAGAACCGTTCCGTTGGCCTCGACAATGATATCATAGGGCTGAACCCCTGCCAGTTCCGCGGGGCTGCCACTTTCCACCTCCATCACGTAGACGCCGCGGGGCAGGATGCCGTTTTGAACGGCGGCGCCGCTGAGGGTGGTCACGGTCACGCCCATGCGGGGGCGGCCCTGCAGATCATTGCGGGTTTCGGAGCCGCTGCGGGTTCCGGAGCTGCTGCTGGCATCGGGAGTCTGGGCGGAAACGTCCGCAGCCAACGCTTTTTCAATCACTGCCTTGGCAGCGTTCACCGGGATGCACATGCCGATGGATTCAACGGTGGCGGTGGAAGAATACCGGCTGCCGGTATACTTCAGGGTGGGGATGCCGATCAGCTGTCCGTTCAGGTCGAACATGCCGCCGCCGCTGTTGCCGCTGTTAATGGCCGCATCGGTCTGAATCATGGTATTGATGACCTCCGTGGTCCGGCCGTAACGGTCGGTATGGGTATCCGTAGAGATTTCCCGGTTCAGCGCGGAAATGATCCCGGCGGTCACGGTCTTGTTGAAGCCGATGGGGTTCCCGATGTTGAAGACCAGGTCGCCCACCTGCAGGGCATCGGAATCGCCCAGGGCGACGGGCTCCAGATCCAGGCCGGGCACATAAAGCACCGCCACGTCCAGATCCTCATCCGAGGCCGCCACGGTGGCGGAGAACAGGTCAGGATCGCTCTGGCCTTCCCGGTCCACGGCCACTTCCAGGCTGCTGGCGCCTTCGACCACGTGATAGTTGGTCATGACATATTCCTTCGCTACCACGACGCCGGAGCCGCTGCCGTATTTGACTTCCCTGTCCGAATCCTGGCCGCCGTTACCGTATCCGTATCCATAGGGGGAACCGAAGCCGAAGAAATCACTCCAGGGGAAACCGTAGTTGTTGCCGTATCCGTTTCCGTAGTGATTGCTGACCAGCTGATAGTTGTTCACACCCACGACGCTGTCCTTCACCATGGCGATCGGCGTGGTAAAAGGGGAAGAAGTGGCGGCCGTCATCACGGAATCCGCCGCGACGGCGGGCTGCGATACCGTCCCCATCAGGCTGCCGGCCATCAGACAGACCAGCGCCAGCGCAATATATCCCATAACCTTTTTCTTATTCTGCATCTTCTTAAGCATCTTTCAAAATCCTCCTTTCCGGATTTCGAGGTCAGTATAGGACCGAAATTTGGCCGGAGTGTGAACGCAGTGTTAACGATTTTCAGAAATTTTCCTTTTTTTCTCACGCCTGCAAAAAAAGATGCAAATAGAGACCGTTTTACCCCGCAAGGGCAAAAAAGATTCCATAAATCTTCATAAATAGGGGGTTCTCAAGGATCCTGTTTTCGGTTATAATACGGGCGTGAATCCGGAGCGCCGGACCGAATGGGAGGATACCATGACGGATTTTGTAAGCACCTGGAATAACGAATCCTTTCTGACCTACCCGGTTGGCCCTCTGGGGCTGATTGCCATGCCCGGCACCGAGAAAATGGGCGAAAAAGTAAACAGCTGGCTGAAAAAATGGCGGGATCATACGGAGGATTCCTTTGCCGGGGATGACATCCGGACGACTCCTGGCGTGGAGCGGGAGGATTTCCTGGTAAAGGTGATCTGCCCGCGTTTTGGCAATGGCGAAGGCAAAGGCATGATCAGGGAGAGCATCCGGGGCATGGATCTGTATATCCTGTGCGACCCGGGGGCTTACAATGTGACCTATAACCTCTATGGGATGGACGTCCCGCTGGGGCCGGACGAACATTTTGCCAACCTGCGCCGGATCATCGCGGCTACCAACGGCAAGGCCAAGCGGATCACGGTGATTATGCCCATGCTGTATGAGGGCCGGCAGCACCGGCGTGCCTCGAGGGAGAGTCTGGACTGTGCGATGATGCTGCAGGATCTGGAGCGGATGGGTGTCAGCAACATCATTACCTTCGACGCGCATGATCCCCGGGTGCAGAACGCGATTCCCACAGGCGGCTTTGACAGCATCATGCCCAGCTATCAGATTTTCAAGGCCCTTCTGAAAAATGACAAGACCCTGCAGATCGACAAGGATCATATGATGATCGTCTCCCCGGACGAGGGAGCCATCGACCGGAATATTTTCTATGCCTCCGTGCTGGGGCTGGATATGGGCATGTTCTACAAGCGGCGGGATTATACGCAGATCATCAACGGCCGGAATCCCATCGTGGCTCATGAATACATGGGCAACCGGGTGGAAGGGAAGGACATTTTCGTAGCGGACGACATTATCTCCAGCGGGGACAGCATTATAGAGCTGGCCCGGGAGCTGAAAAAGCGCAAAGCGAACCGGATTTTTGCCGCGGCGACCTTTGCCCTGTTTACCAACGGTCTGGAAGCTTACGACCAGGCCTACCGGGAAGGAATTATTGACCGGGTGATCTCAACGAACCTGACCTATCGGCGGGAAGAAGTGGCGGAGCGGGAATGGTTCCTGGAAGCGGATATGAGCAAGTACATTTCGTACATTATTGCCACGCTGAACCATGACCGGAGCCTGAGCCGGCTGCTGAATCCCTATGACCGGCTCCACGGGCTGCTGAAGCGGTACGCGCGGGAACAGCAGGAAGCAGGCATCCGCCTGGTGTAAAACAAAAGCAGGCTCCTTTGCCTCCCGACGGGCGAAGGAGCTTTTTTTACGGGATACACGGCAGGACCGCCTGACTGAGGCATGGACCAGCCTGGAGCCGTTTGGGCCAGGAGCAAAGACGAGAGAAAAGGGAATTCACAGGGCGAAAGGAGCGATATACAGATGAAGATGGGGCTGAGACTGCACGATTCTATCAAAGGGACACTGGAAGAGCGGCTGAGCTTTGTCGGGGAGCAGGGATATACCTGTGCACATCTGGCCATGAGCAAGGTGCTGCCGGACTTTCGGATGGCGGATGCGCCGGAGAAACTGAGCCGGCCGGAGTTTGCCGAGTCGATTCGCCGGCCATTTGAAAAGACCGGGCTGGATCTGGCGCTGCTGGGGTGCTACATGAGCCTGATGGACAGGGATCCGGAGGAAGTGGCTCGGATCCGGAAGATTTATGAGGCGCATATCGTGTTTTCAAAGCAGGTCGGCGCGTGGATGGTCGGAACCGAGACCCCTGCGGGGCCGGGGAGTGCCTTTGTGAACGACGCGCCGAAAAGCGAAGAGGCGCTGCAGTACTTCATTGATCAGCTGCGTCCTGTGGTGCGCAAGGCGGAGGAAGAAGATGTGATCCTGGCCATCGAGCCGGTTTTCAAGCATGTGGTTTCCACTCCGGAGCGGGCGGAGCGGGTGCTGGACGCCATCGACAGCGATCACCTGCGGATCATTTTCGACGCGGTGAACCTGCTGGGACCGGAAAACGTAGATCAACGGGATCAGGTCATCGCGGAGGGGCTCCGCCGGCTGGGGGACCGGATTGCCCTGATGCACATGAAGGACTATCGGCTGGAAGCGGACGGGAGCATGCCGGCGACGGCCTGCGGTACCGGGGAAATGGACTACTCTGTGCTGATGCGCTTCGCCCGGGAGCGGGACCTGTCCATGACGCTGGAAAATACCAAACCGGAGAATGCGGTGGCTGCCCGGGAGTTCCTGCTCAGAAGCTGATCCGGCGCCTTTTCCGGGATCGGCTCCTCTGCGGCGCAGATCCGTCTGTCTGCGAGGCCGGGAGGAGGGGAGTCTTGCACTGACGCGCCGGATGCGGAAAGCATACGGGATGAAAACACGGCGCGGCGGAATCCACTGGAAAAAACAAAAAACCTGTCCTGAAATGGGACGGGTTTTTTCTTTGCGGGCTCCGCTTATTACTTCCGGAACCTCCTGGCCAGCAGGGACAGCGCATAGAAGAGGGCCGCGATGAGGACGATGGCGGCGCCAGCGCTGGTATCCCCGTAATAGGCGGCAATCAGCCCCAGCACGCCGCTGAAGAGGGCAATGAGCACCGTGAAGACCGCGTGCTGCCGGCTGTTGGAGGCGAGGTTGCGCCCGGCGGCGGCCGGCAGGATCAGCAGCGCATTGATCAGCAGCACGCCCACCCACCGGATGGCCAGCATGACGGCGAAAGCCACCAGTACGACGAAGGCACATTCCACCACCCGGATATGGATGCCCCGGGAGCGGGCCAGCGAAGGAGAAACGGAGGTCAGCAGCAGCTGGTTGTACATCACGGCCCAGAGGAGAACGCCAAGGGGGAGGGCCACAGCCAGCGCGGTCAGATCCGCCGGGGTTACGGCCAGGATATCCCCGATGAGCAGGGAGGAGTATTTGGCAAATTTGCCGCCCCTGGCCAGAATCAGCAGCCCCGCAGCGATGGAGGTGGAGGAGAAGACGGAGATGATCGTATCCGTGGAGGCGGACCCGCTCTGCTTGATAATGCAGATCAGGATTGCCCAGACGGCTCCGAAGATCAGAAGGGCTGCCAGATCATTGCGCAGGCCCAGCAGCATGCCCAGCCCGATGCCGGTAATGGCTGAATGGCCAAGGGCGTCAGAAAAGAAAGCCATCTGGTGATTGACGGCCATGGTGCCCAGCAGGCCCAGCAGGGGGGTCAGCAAAAGCACCGCAAGGAAGGCGTTTTTCATAAAGGAAAACCGAAACGCCTCCAGGGGCAGCACCGCATCGATCAATCCATAAATCGCTTCCATCAGTCCTGCTCCTCCTTTCCGGACAGGCTGCTTTCCGTAAAACCTGTGTCCTTCGGCGCTCCGCGGCGGGAGGTAAGGCGTACGATCCGGCTGGCGGAAACCGGCTTTTCTTCGGCCGGAACAGAAGGCGCGGGTTCAGGCTTCTGTACCTTTGCCGGTCCCGTGGGCGAACCCTCCGTGTTCGAGGGGGCGTCCGGTACGGAAGAAGAGACATCGGTCTGCTTTTCCGCTGCAAGCCCGGCAGCTGCATGAACATCGTGCCCGGGAATACGGTTTCCGTCAGCGTTGCCGCGGCCGGAGAAGAAAGCGGAAAAGGAAGAAGGTTCCCCAGGCAGGGCGGATACGTCGGCATCTTCCCGGGCTCCGGCGCCGAAGACGGTATCGAAGGCCGCGGAGGAAAAGACGTCTTCCGCCGGCCCCTGGGCCAGGACGTTTTTATCCAGCAGGATGACATGATCCGCGTATTCCCGAACCAGGCGCAGGTCATGGCTGACCAGCAGAATGGCAATATGCTTGCGCTCCTTCAGGCGTGTCACCGTATCCAGGAAGAGCTTCAGACCGTTGCGGTCCACGCCGCTGACGGGCTCATCCAGCACCAGCAGATCCGGAGCGGGATGAAGCGCCAGCGCCAGGAGCACCCGCTGCAGCTCGCCTCCGGAGCACCGCCCCAGGGGCCGGTCCGCCAGGTCCCCGGCGCTGACATCCTTCAGATTCTGCAGCACCTGGCTCCGAACCCTGGAACCGACTCCGGTCCAGACCGGACGGCGCGTCATGGAGGAGGCCAGAAAGTCCATAACGGTCAGCGGCATTTCCGGGTCAAAGGACAGATGCTGGGGGACATACCCGGTTGTCAGATGGGCCAGATCCCGCCCGGCGCTGTCCAGGTGCCGGATGGAGCCGCCGTGGGGGATTTCCCCCAGAAGGGCCCGGATCAGGGTGGTTTTGCCGGCGCCGTTCTGGCCGATGAGCACGGTCAGCTGGCCGCAGTGTATATGCATGGAAACATCCTGCAGCAGGACCTGTCCGCCCCGGCGGACGGAAACCCGATCCAGGTCGATATGGCACAAGTCACAGCGGGAAGGTCGCATCCTTGGTTCCTCCTTGAAAAACCAGCAATAATGTTGTATTATACCAGATGTTGATTTTTGTGTAAATCATCGGAAAGGGTTAACCATGGGAAAGATCATTGCCATCGCGAATCAGAAGGGCGGCGTCGGAAAAACGACGACCGCCGTGAATTTGTCGGCCTGGCTGGCGGAGATGGGGAAAAAGGTGCTGATGGTGGACCTGGATCCCCAGGGGAACACCACCAGCGGCCTGGGATGCAGGGTCAAGGATGGAAACAGTATCTACGACGCCATGATGGGCCGGGCCAAGATTCAGGACTGCATTCAGAAAACAAATGTCAAAAAACTTCGCCTGGTGGGATCGGATATCCGTTTAGCCGGCGCGGAAGTGGAGCTGGTGGGAGAAGAACGGCGGGAATACTATATAAAAACCATTCTTGGTGCCATTCGAGAGGATTATTCCTTTATCTTCATCGACTGTCCCCCCAGCCTGAGTCTGCTGACGCTCAATGCCCTGGCGGCGGCCGACTCCATTCTGATTCCCATCCAGTGTGAATACTACGCGCTGGAGGGGGTCACCAGCCTCATGAACACCGTGAACCGGGTCAGGAAGAATATGAATCCCCGGCTGGAGTTGGAAGGGGTGCTGCTGACCATGCTGGACGGGCGCACAAATCTGGGTCTCCAGGTCGTGGAGCAGGTCAAGAAGCATTTTAAGAAAGACGTATTTGCGACCACGATTCCCCGCAACGTGCGTCTGGGAGAGGCTCCCAGCCACGGGGAACCCATTCACATCTACGATCCGAAGAGCTCCGGAGCCCAGGCCTATCAGGCGCTGGCAAAGGAGATACTGGCACGGAACAGGAAGGGATAAGGAGGACGGCATTGCATGGCAAGAAAGGCACATGGCCTGGGGCGCGGGCTGGACTCCCTCTTCGGAGATCAGGAGGACTGGGGCGCCGGCGGCAGCGGCAGCATCCAGGAGATTCCCATCGGGGAGCTGGATCCCAGCCCGGACCAGCCCCGGAAGCACTTTGACGAGGAAAGCATTTCCCAGCTTTCGGAGAGCATCCGGGATCAGGGGGTGCTGCAGCCGCTGATCGTCGTGGCGGCCAGCAACGGCCGGTACAGGATTATCGCCGGAGAGCGGCGGTATCGGGCCTGCCGGATGGCGGGGCTGGAGACGGTGCCCTGCATGGTACGGGATCTGGACATCGTTCGGCAAATGGAAATCTCGCTGATCGAAAATCTGCAGCGGGAAGACCTGAACCCGGTGGAAGCGGCCCGGGGGATCCGGGCGCTGATGCAGCAATGCGGATACACCCAGGAGAAGGTGGCCCAGCGGCTGGGAAAAAGCCGGCCGGCGGTGGCAAATCTGATCCGACTGCTGAGCCTGCCGGAGGAAGTGACAGAAATGGTCCGGGACGGGATGCTGACCGCCGGGCACGCAAGGGTGCTGGCCGGGTTTACCGATCCGGAGATCCAGACTGCCCTGGCCAGGAAGGCGGCGGAAGAGGGCTTGAATGTCAGACAGATGGAAGCCCTGGCCGCGAAAATGAAGGGCGGAACGGGAAGCAGCAAAAAAAAGGAAGCGAAAGCCCTGGCGCCGGAACTGCGGGAGCTGCAGGAGCGGCTGCTGGAGCGCACCGGGATGCGGGCGGTTCTCAGCGGGACGCTGAAAAAGGGAAAGATCGTATTGCAGTACAGCAGCCTGGAGGAACTGAACCGGCTGCATGACCTGCTGGAGCAGATGGAAGGATGAGCAGAAAAGCGTTACCGGAGATGCCCTACTGGGACGGGCCCCTGTCCCATCCGTTTTACAGCAAGGTGGTCAAGCGGGCACTGGATCTGATCCTGGCACTGATCCTGCTGATCCCCGGGGCGGTGGTCATGCTGCCCCTGGCGCTGTGGGTGAAGCTGGATTCTCCCGGTCCCGTGCTTTATCGGGCAATCCGGGGAGGGTATCATAACCAGCCATTTTATATCTTCAAATTCCGGAGCATGGTGGTGGGGGCTGACCAGACCGGGGGGACTACGGCAAAGAATGACAGCCGGGTTACCCGGGCAGGGCGGATCATGCGCCGCTTCAAACTGGATGAGATCCCCCAGCTGCTGAACATTCTGAAGGGGGATATGAGTTTCGTGGGCCCCCGTCCGGAGCTGCTTTTGTATACGAACAGGTATACGGAGGAGGAGCAGTGCATCCTGTGGGTGCGGCCGGGCGTGACGGACCGGAGCAGCATCACCTTCATAGCCCAGGATGAAATCGTCGGTGAAGAGGATCCGGTAGGTAATTTTGAACGGCTGGTGCTGCCTCAGAAGAACCGGATGCGGGTCGAATATGCGAGAACACAGTGTTTTTCGCTGGATTGGCGCCTCTTCTGGGAGACGATCGGAGGCGTTTTCAGGAAAGCGGAAAAGGCCGCGAAGGAAAAGAAAAACGGATAAGGCGGTAAGGGAGAAGACGCACGGACAGCGCACCTGGAGCGCAAATGTTTCCGGAAAGGATACCGCACAGACCGAAAAAGGGCGAAGGAAGGACGGATCGGAGGACGGCATGGGCAGCTATGAAGCTTTGGTGCACAGCGCGTTTGAAGGAAACCCCATCCCGGTCCGGGACGCAAAAACCCTGGCCTGGCTGATCCGGCGAAACGGGCTGGAAATGGCGCGCATCAGCCGGGGCAGTCACATCGGCAGCGTATTCAGCGTGGCGGAGATCATCGCCACGCTGTACAGCGGGGTGCTGAACGTGGATCCCAGGGATCCCCGGAAGCCGGACCGGGACCGGCTGATCCTCAGCAAGGGGCATGCCGGCAGCGCGGTATACGCAGCGCTGGCGGAAACAGGCTTTTTTCCTGTGGAGGAGCTGAGCACTCATTACGGAAACGGCTCCCGGCTCAGCGGACACGTGAGCCATAAAGGCGTGCCGGGGGTGGAGGTTTCCACCGGCAGCCTGGGCCACGGGCTGGCCGTGGGGGCCGGGATGGCCCTGGGCGCGAAAATGGACGGCGCCGCCTGGCGGACCGTGGTGGTGCTGGGAGACGGGGAATGCGACGAGGGGGCCGTATGGGAGAGCGCTTTGCACGCGGCCCAGTTTCAGCTGGACAGGCTGACCGCGGTGATCGACTATAATCACATGCAGAGCCTGGATTTTGTGCAGAATACCCTGGCGCTGGAACCCTTCGAAGACAAGTGGCGGGCCTTTGGATGGCATGTCAGGAGCTGTGACGGGCATGATACGGAAGCCCTGCGGGAGGCTTTTGACTGGGCCTGGGGCAACGCCGGGAGCGGTAAACCCTCCGTGATTCTGGCGCATACTGTCAAGGGCAAGGGCGTCTCCTTTATGGAAAATCAGATCCTGTGGCATTACCGGACGCCTCAGGGGGAGGAATACGAGGCGGCGCTGAAGGAACTGGAGGCACAGAGGCCATGAGAGACGCGTTTGTAAGGGCCCTGATGCGGGAAATGGAGCAGGATGCGCGGATTGTGCTGGTGACGGGCGATCTGGGCTTCGGCGTGTTGCGGCCGGTGAAGGCCGCCTGGCCGGACCGGATCATCAACGCGGGGATCGCGGAGCAGGGCATGGTGGGCCTGGCCGCAGGCCTGGCTGCCACCGGGCGGAAGGTGGTCGTCTATTCTATCGGGAATTTTCCCACGCTGCGTCCGCTGGAGCAGATCCGGAATGACTGTGCTTATCACGGGCGGGACGTGAAAATCGTCTGCGTCGGCGGCGGATTCGTTTACGGCAGCCTGGGCATGAGCCATCATGCTACGGAGGATATGGCGGTTCTGCGGGCCATCCCCGGGGTGACCTGCTTTACGCCAGGGGACCCGGCGGAGACGGAGACGGTGGTGCCGGCAATGTTCGCGACGGAGGGAACCTGCTATCTGCGTCTGGGACGGGGGAATGAACCCCGGGCGCACGATGGGGAAATTCCGGCGTGGCGCTTCCCGGAGGCTGTACGCCTGAGGGAAGGGAAGGACGCGGCCATTCTCTCGGCCGGCGGCATTCTGGCGGAGGTTGGAAAAGCCGCCGAAATGTTGAAAGACCGGGGGATCGAAGCGGAGGTGTGGAGCTTTCCCTGCCTGAAGCCCATTGACACGGTCCGGATCCTGGAGCTGGCCCGGCGGTACGGGAATCTGATCACTGTGGAGGAGCATACCGTGATTGGGGGATTTGGCAGCGCGGTGTGCGAGACGGTGGCCGGCGCGGGCATTGCCTGCCGGGTTCATCGGCTTGGACTGGAGGATACCTTTACCACCGTCGTGGGCAATCAGGCCTATCTGCGGCATATGTACGGCATTGACGCAGACGCCATCGCAAAGAAGACAGAGGCAATTGTGTATGAAAAAAGAGCTGACGCTGGAAGAGATTCATGAGGAGCTGCTGGAGCAGCTGCGGGACATCACGTCCGTGTGCGAGCGGCACGGAATCGAGTATAACCTGATGTGCGGGACCCTGCTGGGCGCGGTGCGCCACAAGGGGTTCATCCCGTGGGACGACGACGTGGATCTGCTGCTGACCCGCTCGGAATTTACGAAACTCCGGGAGGTGTATCCGAAGGAATGCGATCCCCGGTTTGAGCTGACCTATCTGGACACCTGGACGCCCCGGGTCATGAACCGGGACCCGGAAAAAGCGGCAGCATTTACCGACCTGTTTATTCTGGATCCCCTGCCTCCGGAGGGCATCCGGCGGAAAATACATCTGCTGCATCTGCATCTGCTGCAGGGGATGATGAAAAAGAATGTGGATTACAGCCGATTCGGACTGAAGAACCGGATTCTTCTGCGGGGGACCCATCTGCTGGGCCTGCCCTTTTCCTATGCCTGGAAGGCCAGACGGTACGAAAAGGTATCCACCCGAATCCGGGAGGGGAACGACCTGCACATGAGCAACGGAGCCTTCGAGCTGATGACCCATGTATGGCATCCGGAGCAGTTTCAGGAAAAGATCAGGGTCCCCTTCGAGGATGTGCAGGCGATGATTCCGAAAAAGTATGACGAGGTGCTGACGGTGCTGTTCGGCCCTGACTACATGACGCCTCCTCCTCCCGCGGAAAGGGTAGCGAAGCATCTGGATATCTGAAGGCAGGGAGAAGGGCGCCGAATGGAAATGTATTTTTGCCCGCTGTTTTCCGGATCCAGCGGGAACGCACTGTTCTGCCAGTACGGCCGCACCCGTCTGCTGATCGACGCGGGGAAGCCCGGCCGGGCCATCGTGGATGCGCTGGAGAGCATTGGGGCGGATCCCGGGACGCTCAGCGGCATCCTGGTGACCCATGAGCACAGCGACCACATTCAGGGAGTCGGGGTGCTGGCCCGGCGCTACGGGCTGCCTATCTATGCGACGCAAGGCACATGGGCGGGGATGGAAGGCAAGATCGGAAAGATTCCGCCGGATCTGCACCGGGAGTTTTATTCGGGCCGGGATTTCTATCTGGGGGACATCGGCGTGGTCTCTTTTCCGATTCCCCACGACGCGGCGGAACCGGTCGGGTTCCGGCTCTGCGGCGGAAGCCTGAGCGTATCCATCGCCACGGATCTGGGGCATTTTACCCGGGAGGTCTTTGACCGGATTGCCGGGAGCAGCCTGGTTTTGCTGGAGAGCAATCACGATCCGGATATGCTCCGGAGGAACCCCCATTACAGTTCAGCCCTGAAGGCAAGGATCCTCGGGGAGCGGGGACATCTAAGCAACGAGAGCTGTGCAAAGGCGCTTCGGGCACTGGTGAACGCGGGGACGGGCACGGTGCTGCTGGGGCATTTAAGCGGCGAGAACAATACACCGGAGCTGGCCATGCGGGTCAGCAGCGAATACCTGGCCCAGGAGGACATCCTCCCCGGACGGGACGTGAGCCTGAATGTGGCCAGTCGGGATACACGGGGCTCGGTTTATACCATCAGAGAGAAGGAAAGGGCATGATCATTCTTTCCCTCCAGGGAGTAAAAAAAAGCTTCGGTACCCATGAAGTGCTGAAGGAAGTGAATCTGACCCTGCAGGATGGGGAACGCATGGGTCTGGTTGGCGTCAACGGCAGCGGTAAAAGCACCCTGATGAAGATTATCGCCGGAGAGGAAAGCGCCGACGCGGGCACGGTTTCCCTGCAAAAGGGGATGCGGATCGGGTACCTGGCCCAGCAGGGCGCCCTGGACAGTCAGGAAACGGTGCGCCGGACGCTGGAAAGCGTATTTGATCCCGTGGTCGCCATCGAAGCCGACATGCGGGAGACGGAAGCGCAGATGGCGGACGCGGCGGGGGATCCGGAGATGCTTCGCCGGCTGGGAGGCAGATATGACGCGCTGACCCGGGCTTTTGAGGAGGGCAACGGATACGGATGGCGGTCCCAGGTGGCGGGGGTGCTGGCCGGTCTGGATCTGCGGAATCATCAGGAAGAACCGGTTTCCATTCTGTCCGGCGGTGAACGGACCCGGCTGGCCCTGGGACGGATGCTGCTGACCAATCCGGATCTGCTGCTGCTGGACGAGCCCACCAATCATCTGGATCTGAAGAGCATCGCCTGGCTCGAGGGTTATCTGCAGAGCTGGCGCGGCGCGGTGCTGGTAATCAGCCACGACCGGGCTTTTATGGATCACGTCTGCGGGCGGATGGCGGAGCTCATCATGGGAACCGCGGAAAGCTACGACGGCAATTATACGGAATATCTGGAAAAGCGGACAGCTGTGTACGAAGCCAGGATGAAGGCCTGGGAGATGCAGCAGAAGGAGATCGCGAGGCAGGAGGCCATCATTGCCACCTATCGGCGGTTCAACCGGGAAAAGAGCATCCGGGCAGCGGAAAGCCGGGAGAAACGGCTGGAGAAGATGGAACGGCTGGAGCGTCCCCAGGAGGAGGGGGAGATTCACTTCCGCTTCGGTACCCGGCGCAGAACCGGGGATGACGTGCTGATTACAGAAGGCCTGCGCAAAGGATACGGGGACCGCATCCTGTTTGACGGTCTGGATCTGCACGTCCGGGCGGGAGACCGGATCGCCCTGATCGGAGATAACGGGACAGGAAAATCCACGCTGTTTAAATGTCTGATCGGACAGGAAAAGCCGGACAGCGGGCGGATCCGTTGGGGCGCCGGCGTGGATATCGGGTATTATGACCAGCACCAGGCCGGACTCAGCGAAAGCAAGACCATCCTGGACGAAGTATGGGATCATTTTCCGCGCATGGAGCAGTACGAGATCCGCGGTGCGCTGGGGCAGTTTCTGTTTACCGGGGACGATGTGTTCAGCCAGATTTCCACCCTCAGCGGGGGAGAGAAGGGCCGGGTGGCCCTGACGGAGCTGATGCTGCGCAAGGATAACGTGCTGCTGCTGGACGAGCCCACCAACCACCTGGACATGGACAGCCGGGAGGTTCTGGAGGAAGCCCTGGAAGGCTTCGAGGGAACCATCATCGCCATCAGTCACGACCGGTATTTCATGAATCGGTTCGCAGATCGGATCTGGGCCCTGGAGGACAGCAGCCTGAAGGCTTACCTGGGCAATTATGACGACTATTTTAACGCCGTCAGCCGGGGACAGGCTCCGGACGCGGATCAGCCGCAGATGACGCGGACGGCTGCGGAGAAGGAGAAGCGGAGAAGCCGGGAAGAGGAGAAGCGGATCAAAGCGGAAAAGGAGCGGCTGAAGGCGCTGGAAAAGCAGATCGCCGAGATGGAGCAGCATGCCGCCGGGATGGAAGAGAGGCTCGCCGCTCCGGAGATCTGGCAGAATCCGGAAGAGGCGGCCCGGCTGACGAAAGCATATAACGATACCAAAGCAGAAATCGACCGCCTGTATGAAATGTGGGCGGAGATGGCGGAATAAGGCGGTGCAAATCCGCGGCATGCGATTTCATGCGGCTGCGGGTCGATCCAAACATACCAACGGGGATGAACAGATTTCGGAACAGAAGCAAGAGCAAAAAGCGGGCCGGGGATTTTCCCCGGCCCGTGTTTTTCCAGCAGCGTGATCGGGCGGATTCCATCCTGTCTTTGGAGTCTGTATCCCTGCAGCTTCATCATCAGGGTGGCCTCCACCGGTACTGCCTCCAAACAGCGCGTCAATCTGAAAGAAGAATAGGCACTCCCGACAGAGTGTTCAATATTCGGAACGGAAACCCATGTAAAGGAAGGGATTATGGACGAAAAGAAGGATCCGTAACGCTTGATCTGGGCAAAAAAAAGAAAATGACGCTGAAATATAGACACTCCCGAAAAGGTGTAAATACCAACGGAGCAGGACTGCTGATTTTAAAAAGCATACAGCGTCATCAACATCAAAAAATTTTTCTTTTTTTTCGAAAAAACCGCTGGCAGCCTATTGATTTCCGCCCTTAACTCATGTATAATCGCTAATGTTGTCTGTGTAGGGATGAAGGGGTAAGTTGCCGCCAGGCCAGGCGGGTAATTATCCCGGACCAGCCCGCCAATCGGGCGACGGACTCGAAACGCCGAAGCCGGCCGAGCACCTGCGAGCGACGCCGGAGCAGGGCGAAACACGAGAACGAAATCAAGGAGGTTAACAGGTATGGCCAGCCAGAAAATTCGTATCAAGCTGAAGAGCTACGAGCACAAACTGATCGATCAGAGCGCGGAGCGCATCGTGGAAACCGCCAAGCGCACCGGCGCCCGTGTCTCCGGCCGCATCCCGCTGCCCACTGAGCGCGAGGTCGTGACGATCCTGCGCGCTGTGCACAAGTACAAGGACAGCCGTGAACAGTTTGAACGCCGGACCCACAAGCGCCTGATCGACATCGTGAACCCGAATCCCAAAACGGTGGACGCCATGATGAAGCTCGATCTTCCTGCTGGTGTCGAAATCGAAATG
>CADBTC010000086.1 GCA_902797445.1 uncultured Eubacteriales bacterium
CGGTTTGGCTCAATCAGGAAATCCTCCGAGCCGCAGCACAGGTAAAGCTTGGGGATTTGGATTCCTGCAGTTTTCAGCTTTCGGACCAGCACCTCCGGATTCGTCTCACGGGTTTCCACCGTGCTTAGATCGCCAAAGCAGCCATGATAATACGCGTAGTTCCCCAGCACATCTGCTCTGCCGTCATCCGCCCGGGTCATCCCGGCAATCTGATGCACAATCAGTGCGGAAGACAGACCGGCAATTTTGCTGAATCGATCCGGATGCGCCAGACCGGTATGAATTGCGCCGAACCCACCCATGGAGATGCCGGCGATATAGGTATCCTCCGGCTTCATGGCCAGGCCGAAGGTTTTTCTGATGTAGTCCACCAATTCAATGGCCAGCATGGTCTCATACTTATGCCCTGTTGCCTCTGCGTCCAGGTAAAAGGAATTTTCTGCGACGGCGCTGAAAACGGCCACATTATAATGCTGCATCAGCTCTTCGGGAACCCAGTTTTCCGCTGAGCCGGTATATCCGTGAAGGATGAACAGGGTCTTCATCGGGCGTCGCTGGTGGACGTTTGGTGAAACGGCCGTAAAGTCGTTCGGAATGCTGCCAATGAACGTCGTTTTCCGCGCAAGCGCGTTGGAGTAGTATTGAATCTGGAAATTTGCCATCTTTATAAGGTCTCCTTTCCTGTACTGTATTGTGAAAGTCCTGTTTATGCATCTCCCGACTGGTGATAGTATAACACGGCAGAACTCGATAGGCTACTGAAAAAACTGCGCAGGAGAGCGGACAGGCGACAGAAACAGGACCAACGACATCTGAAGTTTGCTATATTCCTCTTGCTTGGTGGAAAATGGTAAAAAATTAACCGGATTTAGTAAAATGAAACAGGTGCACACGAAAACGAAGATGCAATATAATAGGATTGAAACAGGAAACGATACGGAGACGCCAAACCAGGCCCCAGTTTCGTTCCGGATAAGATGAACGGGACGGGGAAAAGGAATAAAAGCAGCAAAATCGTTCGGAGGATGAAGCGCTCAGGATGAGTAAGGCGACTGAATTGTGAGGTATTTCGATGCGGAAGCGGGAAACAGGTTCGCGAGCAGCCGTGAGATCAGGCCGGTTGCGGATCCAGTCGAAACATGTGGAAATCTATCTGCTGTTTCTTCCGGTCATGCTTTGGTATATCATCTTTTGCTATGTCCCCATGGGCGGCATTGTGATTGCCTTTAAAGATTTCAAGATTCTGCGCGGTATCCAGGGCAGCAAATGGGTCGGTCTTGCGAATTATGAATACCTGCTGTCTTTGCCATCATTCCGGCGGGCTGTCATTAATACGGTGGCCATGGGTCTGCAGCGACTGCTGTTCGCTTTTCCGCTGCCGGTGGTGTTCGCCATTCTGCTCAACGAGGTTCAGCGGCTTTCATTTAAAAAGCTTGTACAGACAACCAGTTATCTGCCGCATTTCATCAGCTGGTCCGTGGCGGGCGGGCTGGTCTATATGCTGCTGTCCCCCAACACGGGCACGATTAATAAACTGATTGTCGTGCTGGGCGGTGAGGCAAAGAACTACATCGGAATCAGCGGATATTTTCAGCGGATCGTGCTGCTCAGCCATATCTGGAAACAGCTGGGATGGTCCTCCATTGTATTCCTGGCTGCCATTACCGGGGTGGATGAGCAGTTGTATGACGCGGCTTATATCGACGGCGCCGGGCGATTCCGGCGGATCTGGCACGTAACACTTCCCGGCATACGCAACACCATCGCCGTGATGCTGATCCTGGAAAGCGGCAACATTCTGTCCATCAGTTTCAATCAGATTTATATCCTGATTAACGATGCCGTACTGGATACCGGCGAGACGCTGGACTACTTCGTGTATCGAATGGGATTGAGTTCTGCCAATAACTTTTCAGTAGCTACCGCTGTGAGCCTGATAAAATCCATTGTCGGTCTGTTTATGATCCTCGGAACCAACGCCGCGGCCCGAAAACTGACGGACGGAGAGGGGGGGATCTGGTGAAATGGCATCAGCTGACCCGGGGTGAAAAGGCATTCCGGATCATCAATACCTGTCTCCTCTCCCTTGTCACCGTCGCCATGCTGTATCCCTTCTGGTATGTTGTGGTCTGCTCGTTTTCCTCTTTGTCACATATTCAGAATTCCACCTTTATCCTGTGGCCGGATGGAATCCATCTGGAATCCTATCGGCAGGTTTTCCGGAATGATATGGTGCCTACCGCCTACAAGAATACCATCTTCATCACGCTGGTTGGAACCGCCATCAGCATGCTGCTGACCATTCTAGGCTCGTTTTGCCTCTCCCGCAGGAAACTGCCGGGGCATACCGCTATGACGGCCTTCGTTGTTTTCACAATGCTGTTCAACGGCGGACTGATCCCAACCTATCTGCTGGTCAGACAGCTGAAAATGCTTAACACGCTCTGGTCTGTTATCATTCCAACGGCAATCAATACCTATAATATGATCATCATGCGCAACTTCTTCAGCTCCATCCCTGCAGAGCTGGAAGAAGCCGCAACCATCGACGGGGCGAGCCAGTTTCAATACCTTCTTCGCATTCTTCTGCCGTTGTCAGGAGCTTCCCTGGCGACCATTACGCTGTTCTACGCCGTGGATTACTGGAACGCGTACTTTTACAGCCTGATATACATCACAAAACGGCAGATGCTGCCCATGCAGGCCATTCTTCGCCAGGTGCTGATGACCACGGAGATCGAGACCCTGATGTATGACGCGGCAGTACAGACCCTGCCGTCCGAAATGCTGAAGGACGCCATGATTGTGGTTACCGCACTGCCTATCATTTGCTTGTATCCCTTCATTCAGCGGTTTTTTGTAAAGGGAGTGATGGTGGGATCACTGAAGGGATAAATTCGTCTCATTTGCGCCGGACAGGCGCTGAGAAATAGAAAAGGAGGTCACCAACATGAAAAAAGCGCTGGCAATGCTTCTAACCCTGATGATGCTGTTATCCCTGATTCCGGGATTGGCAGCGGCAGATGACCCGGTCACTGTGACGGCTATGTGGAATGCGGCGAGACCGCAGAATGAGTTTACGGAAGAGACCCGGAAGTACATTGAAGATACCCTGGGCGTCAACATTGAGCTGACCCAGGTATCTGAAAATTTCGAACAGGCGCTGGCACTGGCTGTATCCAGCGGAGACGTTCCGGATCTGATCTGGATGGACTACGACACGTATGTATCTTATGCCAAGGAAGGTCTTTTCTATGACATCGGAGACCTGGTGAAAAACTATCCTGACCTGATGGAATACGTGAACACAAACGGTTCCGGTGACTACTGCTGGGATCGGATGACGATCGACGGTGCGGTCTATGGCGTGCCGACCCGGAGCGTCAACAAGACCATGTACACTGCGGCCATCCGGCAGGACTGGCTGGATAAGCTGGGCCTGAAGGTGCCGGAAACGCTGGACGAACTGACGGAAGTGCTCCGGGCTTTCACCGAAGACGATCCGGACGGTGACGGCATCAAAAATACCTACGGAGCCAGCTGCACCGGGCTTGATTACGCAAGCGTGTTCTTTGGAGCCTTCGGCGCTACATCGATGATGGACTATCTGCTTAATGACGATGGAACAATCACCACCAATGTCATCTCTGAGAACTACAGGAGTGCCCTGCGGTATCTGAAGGACATCTATGATAAAGGATATCTGGATCCCGAAACCTTTACCCAGGCCAATTCCCAGACCTATGAAAAATTCGCGACCGGGAAGATGGGGTACTGGCCTTGCTGGTGGAGCCATGGCGGATCCGTCTATCTGAAGTATGGCTTCAAGGACAACAATCCGGACGGGGAAATCACCATGATGTATCCGATTGCGGGTCCGGATGGAAAAGCGGGCCTGCCGGCTACGGATCCGATCTGGAGAACCGTTGCCATCTCCTATAAGTGTGAAAATGTCGAAAAGGTCCTGGAACTGATCAACTGGGAGATTACACCCTACGGCTGGTACACAGTGCAGTGCGGCGTGGAAGGCGACTACTGGGAGAAGGACGCGGACGGCAACGTGAGCTGGTACTGGGGCCTGACTGGAAAGAGCAAGCGCGGCGACGACATCGCGGATATGGAAATTTACAAATTCATTGAAAACCTGGGCCTGCAGCAGAAGCTGTATGTCCTGGACAATTCAGACTATGGCGCGAAGCGGACCGCTGGGATCGGCACCTGCATGACTGCTCCGGTATATCAGAATCTGTTTATGGGCATGTATACCGATGAATACAACGCGCTCAACAGTGAGCTGAAAACCTTTTACGCTAATCAGACCGTGAAATTTATCATGAGCGATCTCGACCTGGACAAGGACTGGGACAACTATGTGTCTACCTTCCTGAGCATGGGTGGAGAAAAAGTGCGGACCTCCCTGCTTGAAAAGTATAACGCCGAGCACGGAACCAGCTACACTTTTGCAGAATAATCCATCCTGAAAAATGGTGGGCAGGAGCCTTATGACTCCTGCCCTTTTCCCATCCGGGGGATTGAATCCGGATGGAAATTCAGTTATGATATGATACCAGAATAGAAAAAGAAAGACCGGGAGGCGGGAGAGTGAAGCAGAAGCCTTCATTTAAACGGAAAATTTACTGGCACCTGACATTGTTCGCAATCCTGCCCCTTTGTGTGCTGATGGCTTTTGTGCTGGCAGCAGACTGCCGGAATTATGAACAGGAATGCCGTCGGGATCTGCAGACCAGTCTGATGTGCTGTGATTCAGATATGCAGCTGCTGCGGAATCAGGCCGAAAGCGCCATGAAAGTGCTGTCGTCCTCGGAAAGTATACTGAAACTGACGCATGCCCGAACTACCGCGGAATGGATTGCCGCGTACAACAGCGGAGCGTATGAAGACACAACCAGAACGGAAGCTTATCTGACCGGGTTGAATGCGGCAGTGGTTCTGATCTTTCACCCCCGGGAAGGCAGCGAATCCTTCAATCGTCCGGAACGCTGGGCTACCCTGCTTCGGAGCAGCCGATACAGTCAAATGGACATTTACACTCGCTTTTTCCAGCAAAGCGCGTTATCTGCCTGGTGCGGTGTGACAGCGGCATTGCCCGCGGAAGTGGCGGCCTCCTTTGACTACCGGAATATTGGAAACAGATTGATCTATCTGTGCAAACCGGGACCTGGAACCAGCCAGACGGATATTGTGATGGAGTGCGCCCTCAGCATGGATTCCTTCATCGCAAGTATCCGTCAGCGACTGCAGGCGGTGCCCTGTTCCCTGTACTCAAACGGTCAGATCCTTTATACACAGGGAGAGATCCCCACGAATGGGATGGAGGAAACGATCCGGATTGCGGATCTGAAGCTGGAGCTGCGGGCATATATTCCGTTTCAAACGCTGGCTGTCGGATATCTGAGCAGCCGCAGAACCCAGATTCCTTTTCTGCTTCTGGCGGGGCTGCTGCTGACACTGATTTCCCGTCGGGCATTGCGGAAACTGCTGACCCGGATGGAATTTCTGGCGGCATCGGCCGATGAAATCCGGGGAGATCAAACAGAGCGGCTTCCTGTGGATGGCGATGATGAAGTGGGGCGGGTTGGTCGGGCTATCAACCGGCTGCTGGAAAGAATCGAACAGCAGAATCAGGAACAGGTACGCCAGGAGAAGGATAAGCAGCGAAATCAGGCGTTGGCATTGCAGTATCAACTTAATCCTCATTTTCTGTTCAACTCCCTGCAGTGGGTACAGATGGAAATGGAACGGCAGGGAATTCCGGAGCAGCAAACGGACAGTATCGCTCTCCTGGCGAAAGTGCTCAGATATAACCTGACAGAATCGCTGACGGCCAAGCTTTGGGAAGAGTTGGAACATGTCCGAACCTATGCTGCCTTCATGGCAGAAATGAAACAGGAAAGCATCCTGCTGGAAACAGACTGTCCAACGGAACTGTCCGAGGAAACTGTGCCCCGTTTTATCCTGCAGCCGTTGGTGGAGAATGCGCTTCAGCATGGGCTGATCCCGGGTAAAGCCCTGCATATATGGGTACGAATCCGTTCCGATAAAACAGGAGAAAGCCCATCTCTGCTGTTGCTGACAGCCAATGACGGCAGCCTCATTCCGGAAGAGCAGCTGATCCGAATTCAGGCGCTTATCGCGGATCCGCAGCTGAAAAATAGCAGAGGATACGGACTGACGAATTTGATACAGCGGTTGAAGCTGAACTATGGAGACCGGTTCCGGATGAGCGCAGAGTCCAGCATGGCAGATGCTATACCGAAAACCGTATTCAGTCTCCGGATTCCGATGCGTGCAGGCATGACGCCTGGGAAAGCACAGAAAGAGGAGGCTATCCCATGAAGATTCTGATCGTCGATGATGAACCTTCCATCTGCCAGGGAACAGAACGGAGATTGCGGCAGATTGTGAATAGGGATACAGAAATCCGGCAGGCGTACACTCCCCGGGAAGCTGAAACCATTTTCCGTTCATTCGATCCCGATCTGGTGCTTACAGATATCCGAATGGAAGAGACCGATGGGCTCAGCATGCTGGAGAAGATGCGGACACTGCGCAGCGACTTCGCGGCCATCATTATCACGGCGTATGATCAGTTTCCATACGCGCAGCAGGCAATCCGGCTCGGTGTATCTGACTTTCTGGTAAAGCCCTATACGCTGTCCGAGCTGCGTGACGCGGTATCCAGAGTGACGGAAGAGCTGATCCGTTCGGAAAAGAGCGGGACCCCAGCGGAGTCCGGTCAGGAAAATCCAGAGGGCTCCGGCGATGCAGCAAGCTGTGAAAAACCAGCAGGCCATAAGCCTGGCAGCATTGCTGCCTATGCAGCTGACTATATTCGCAAACATCTTGGCAGCCAGATCACCATGGAAGCGGTCTGCGAGGAACTGCATGTAAACTACAGCTACTTCAGCCGGCAGTTTAAGCAGCAGACCGGAGAATCTTTCTCTCAGATCGTAACCAGGGAACAGATGGCCTGGGCCTGTGCCAGACTGCAGGAAAACTGGCGGGTCAATGAGATTGCGGACAGCCTTGGATATCAAAGTGCGGAAAGCTTCAGCAAAGCATTTGCCCGCATATACGGAATGAGTCCGAGAAACTATCTCCAGCAGAAAGAAGGGAAAAAATGAAGATTACTTTTCTGGGAACAGGCGCCGGTGAAAGCTATCCAGGGCTGTGGTGCTGCTGTCCCCATTGCGCCTACGCCCGAAAAGAAGGCGGAAAAAACATCCGGGCGAACAGCTGCGCAGTGGTGGACGATCGGCTTATGCTGGATATGGGCCCTATGTGCTTTCACAATGCGGCACGCTTTGGTGTGGATCTGACGCAGGTGACCACGCTGCTGGTGACACATCCGCATCCGGATCATCTGTATCCCCGGCATCTTCACTGGCGGGAGACGGATGAGGCCAGTCTGCATCTGGCTTATGAAGAGCAGATCACCTTCGGCGGACCGCGTTTTACCCCGCTGCCAGAGCTGCAAATCTATGGAAACACCTATACGGAACAGATTCTGCATCCCATGCTGGCGGAAGCGGAAAAGCTGCGGATTCGTTTTCATCTGATCAGGGAAAACGAATCCTTTTCAGCCGGGGAATATCAGGTCACACCGATACGCAATCAGCATCATGAAGCTGGATTTGCCCATAGCTATATCCTGCAGCATGGTGGAAAAACCATGCTGTACGGGCTGGATACCGGCGGATTTGACACGGATATGATGGAGACGCTCCTGGCACATCGCTATGATCTGATTATCATGGAAGGAACCATGGGAATCAGGACAACCGAAGGCGGACATATGTCCCTGAAAAAGAATGCCTTGTTCAGGCATACTTTAATGGAATCCGGCTGCCTGAAGGAAGGCAGCCGCTTCCTGCTGACCCATATGTCGCCGCACTGGTGTCCTCCGCATGACCTCTACACCGTGATGGCGGGGAACTGTGGAATGGAAGTAGCATACGATGGAATGGTGGTTGAGATATAAAACATTGCGCGAATCGCAGCGACAATGCCATCTGATAAAGGAAAAAATCGGAGCCAGGTGCAATGCCTGGCTCCGCGAGTTCGGCCGCCCGGAGGAAGCCTCCGGGCGGGGAACGTTTTAAGGAGATTTTCTGATACAGGTTCGTCAGACCTGAGGCAGCCGCGCCCGGTAGGAGGCCAGCTCCGCATCGGTGGGCACATAATCGTCCATGGTGCCGTTGTGGAACTTTTCGTAGGCGACCAGGTCGAAGTAGCCGGTGCCGGTGAGGCCGAAGAGGATGCTCTTTTCCTCGCCGGTTTCTTTGCACTTCATGGCCTCGTCGATGGCCACCCGGATGGCGTGGCTGCTTTCCGGGGCGGGCAGGATGCCTTCGGTGCGGGCAAAGAGCTCCGCCGCTTCGAAGACCCGGGTCTGCGGAACGGAGACCGCCTCCATCATCTGATCGTCATACAGCTGGGACAGGATGGGGCTCATGCCGTGATACCGCAGGCCGCCCGCGTGGTTCGGGGCGGGAATGAAGTCCGAACCCAGGGTATACATCTTCGCCAGCGGGCAGATCATGCCGGTATCGCAGAAGTCATAAGCGAATTTGCCGCGGGTGAAGCTCGGACAGGAAGCCGGCTCTACGGCGATAATCCGGTAATCCGCCTCGCCGCGCAGCTTTTCACCCATGAACGGGGCGATCAGGCCGCCGAGGTTGCTGCCGCCGCCGGCACAGCCGATGATCATATCGGGCTTGATGCCGTATTTATCCAGGGCTATCTTTGTCTCCAGGCCGATCA
>CADBTC010000087.1 GCA_902797445.1 uncultured Eubacteriales bacterium
GATACGCTGACCGTGCTGCGGGACGGCCGGATTATCACCCACTTCACCCGGGAAACCTATGACGATGACGCCATCAAAACCAGCATGATCGGCCGGGAGATGCAGGGCGATTATTACCGGGCGGACACCTCGCCCAGCTGGCAGGAGAAAGCACTGCTGAAAGCCGAGCATCTGACAGGAAGCGGCCTGAAGGACATTTCTCTGGAAGTCCGGGCCGGGGAGATCCTGGGCGTCGGCGGCCTGAGCGAGTGCGGCATGCATACCCTGGGCAAGGCGCTCTTCGGCAGCGCGCAGCTGACCGGCGGGAGCGTGGAAGCGGACGGAAAAGCCTACTCCGATCCCAGGCAGGCCACGAAGCTCGGCGTTGGCTACGTTTCCAAGGAACGGGACACCGAATCCCTGTGCCAGCAGGCCTCCATCCGGGATAACATCGCCATCGCCGGCCTGAAGCATATTCAAAAGAAGGGGCTGATCCTGAAAAAGCGGGAGACAGCCTACGTCCAGAAGCAGGTGGATGCGCTGAGCATCAAGTGCCGTCACATGGAGCAGCCCGTCAGTGCCATGAGCGGCGGCAACAAGCAGAAGGTGGTTTTCGGCAAGTGGCTGGGAGCCGGAAGCCGGATCCTGATTCTGGACTGCCCTACCCGCGGCGTCGACATCGGCGTCAAACAGAGCATGTACCAGCTGATCACCCGGATGAAGAACGAAGGGAAGGCCATTTTGATCATTTCGGAAGAGATGGCGGAGCTGATCGGCATGTGCGACCGGCTGCTGGTAATGAAGGACGGCGCGGTACAGAAGGAATTCCTTCGGGGACAGATGAACGAAGCGGATATCATCCGCTGCATGATCTAAGGAGGCGGCATTATGGGAAAGCAAACGTGGAAAGAGCGAATCCCGGCATTTGCCTCCATTCTGGGGCTGCTGGTGCTGATCGCTGCCTATTACATCGTAGGTGCGGTCCGGGAGGCCAACGTGGCCTACGGGCTCAAGGCCATCATCAATCAGAGCGTGGTCGTGGCCCTGGTGGCCACCGGCGCGGTGTTCATCTACACCCTGGGCAGCTTTGATATCAGCCTGGGCGCGGCGACAGGCGTCAGCGCGCTGCTGGGCGCCATGGCCTATAACGCGACGGGCAGCCTCCTCGTCATGTTCCTGGTGTGCGTGGGCGTAGCGGTGGTGCTGGGCTTCATCAATTCCTCCCTGGCCTCCATATTCAACCTGCCCATCTTCGTAACCACCGTCGCCATGATGAGCGTGCTCAGCGCTTTCATGCTGATCCTGATCGGCTGGAACGGCGCGGGCGACACCGTCAAGGTCAAGGCCCGGGACGTGCGCCCGCTGGATAACATTCCCTTCAAGGTATTCATTCTGGTAACCTATATCGCCCTGTGCTGGTTTGTATTCACCCTGCTGCCCACCGGACGCGAAGCCAGGTTTATCGGGGGCAATCCGATTTGCGCCCGGCTCAGCGGCATCAACGAAAAGAAGCTGGGCATCATCGCTTCCCTGATTTCCGCCGTGGGCATCGGCCTGGGCGCCTTCCTGACCATTATCTACGCCCCGACGCTCACCAAGGATACCGCCTCCTCCATCGGCATGGATGTGATCATTGCCATCGTATTCGGAGGCATGCCGGTATCCGGCGGTCCCCGGAGCCGCATCCTGTCCGCTGTGGTCGGCGCGTTTTCCATGGGCTTTATGACCCAGATCATGTCCATGCTGAATCTGGGAAGCGGATATGGCCAGATGATTAAGGCAGCCATTTTCCTGCTGGTGGTGTTCATTGCGCTGGGCACCCAGCGCGGCAAGCTTCTCACCCGGTAATAACGCGGCAAGCGTTATGATAAATCATTCAGAAAAAGGAGAAACAAACATGAAAAACCTGAAGCGTATCCTGAGCCTGGCTCTTTGCCTGATGCTGGTGCTGGGCTGCCTCCCCGCGATGGCTGCCGGCTCCGTCAAGATCGGCGTGCTGGTCGCCGATGCCACCGGCGCGGAAGCCCTGGCCTTCCGCGCGTACTATGAAAAGTATATCGCCGGCGCCTATGACGTGGAGTTCATCTACTCCGAAGAGCTGAATACCGCCGACGGCGAAAAGAACGCCATTGATAACTTCATCGTCAACAACTGCAAGGCCATCATTTCCTTCTCCAGCGTGGACCGCCCCGCCCAGATCGAGCAGTGCGAAGCCGCGGGCATCTACTATGCGGTGGCTACCGGCACCCTGACGGACGAGGAGTATGAGGAATTCAAGGATTACGAATACTATGTCGGCGCCATCGGCCCCAGCCTGAACACCGAATTCCAGGTGGGCTATGACATGGCTGCCTACTACATCGACCAGGGAATGACCAAATTCGGCATCTTCGGCGGCGCCGTACCCTATCGCACCGATATGCACATCTACCGCGCGGCGGGAATGCTCTGTGCCATGATCGATAAGGGCGGCGAAGGCGCCTCCTATCAGGGGGCCACCGATCCCGGCGCCGTCATCGGCATGATCTACGGTTCCGGCAGCATCGAAACAGGCAAGATCGGCAGCCTGGAGCTGGCGGCCTATGTGGGCGGCTACGACTTCGATGACGCCTGGTTCGGGAAGCTGGCCCAGATGGCCGGCACCGAAGGCATCCAGGCCATCCTCACCGTGGGCAGCGGCGTGGACGTGCTGGGCAGCTTCGTGGCTGGCTCCAATGTAAAACTGGCCACCGTGGACAGCTTCACCTCCGCCATGGGCGAAGCGATGAACAGCGGCATCATTGATTACGTGGCGGGCAAGTTCGCCACCTCCATCGGCCCCATCTTCGTCGCAACCCTGAACGCCGTAAACGGCCAGCCCATCCGGACTGCGGACGGCTATGCCCTGGCTCTGGATCAGGGCTACTGGGTCGCCACCAACGCGGAGCAGTTCGCCCAGTATTACGCGGTGGACTCCTCCGAGGAGGATCCCGCCTACAGCAAGGCTGTTCTGGACGCATATGCTCCGGCAGGCGTCAGCTATGACGACTTTGCCGCCTTCGTGGCCCAGTATTCCTTCGATGAAATCGTGGCGCTGAAAAAGTAATGCGTCTTCCTGCCGGGGCGGACATCAGCGCTCCGCCCCCGGCAGACCATTCTGTAAGGAGTGACCCCGATGAAGAAGCCCTCCCTGATCAAAAAGCTGCTGCTCAGTCTGCTGATCCCCTGCGCCGTGCTGGCAGTGCTGGAAATCATCTCCCTGGCCAAAGGCATACGTTTGTTCGTCAACGCGGACAGCTGGAAGCTCTTTTTCCGGGCAGTGGCCAATGTAACGCTGACCACCTTCGCCCTCTCCATCAATCTGGATTCGGGCCGCTTTGACTTTTCCCTGGGGGCGGTATCCATGCTGTCCGCCACCATTGCGGGCACGCTGAGCCAGCAATGGAATATAGGCCCCTGGCTCACGCTGGCCGCGGCCGTGTGCGTGGCTGCCCTCCTGGGGCTCATCCACGGGGGCGTCTATGTCCTCACCCGCATCCCCCCCATCATCGTTTCGCTGGGCATGGCCCTGTTTTATGAGGGCTGCGCCTTCGCCTTCACCGGCGGCAAGGGCATATCCCTGGTCACCCGTACAGATATTATCGGATTCTCTCAGATCGGCAACTATATTCTGGTGACGGCAGCCGCTCTGGCGCTGATTGTACTGCTCTTTGATTATACCCGGTTCGGGGCCAATTATCGGGCGCTGGCCAGCGGCCAGAAGATCGCCGTGGAAACAGGCATCCGTGAAATCGGAAACACGCTGGGCTGCTATGCTGTCAGCGGCGCGCTGATGGGCATGGTAGGCTTTATCGGTCTGGCCAATACCGGCAGTCAGCAGATGGCGCTGAATTTCGGCTCCATCGGCATCATGTTCACCGCCTTCCTGCCCATGTTCATCGGCGGATGGATCGGCCGATCC
>CADBTC010000088.1 GCA_902797445.1 uncultured Eubacteriales bacterium
CCCGGAGCGTTACGGAGAGCAGCACCAGCGCTTTCATCCGGTCCAGGCCGCCGGAGGTGAACCAGCCGGCGTTTTCCCAGGCTTCCAGCAGGGCGCCACCACACGTGGTGCCCAGCGCGACGCCGACCAGGGAGGTGATGCAGGCGAAGACGGCGATATAGGAGGGACGGCCCTCATCGGGGGTGGCGGAGAGCTGCATGCTGTTGGCAGCCAGGTTGCTTCCGCTCCAGCACATGGCGCCGAAAAAGTTACGAAGGAAAACGGGCCAGACGCTGCCGGGAGAGGAGAAAAGGTAGAACGCGTCCATGACGCCCGCGGAGAAGGCGGCCACCAGCATGACGCTGCGGCAGCCGTAGCGGTTCAGTGCCCGGCCCCAGTACTGCATAACCAGAATGGCGGCGATGGAGGAGGCGGCGGTGCCGAAGACCATCATCTGCATAAAGGTGAGCCCCATGTCATTGACGGAATACCGGCTGAGATAGGGGGCGCACAGATTGGAAGAGAAGCACCAGGCGGTCCACATGACGACCAGGCGGACGAAGGGCCGGTTACGGAAGATCGTTTTCAGCATGGGGAGGATCCGCGTGCGCTGCGGCCGGTCGCTGTACTGCTCCCTGGCGAAGCCGAAGCAGGCCATATCCAGCATGCCGACCGTGCCGCCGAGCATGAAAATGATGATATACCGCGTTTCCACGGGCAGCGTATCCAGCAGCCAGGCCACGATCAGGCCGAAGCCCAGGTTGACCCCGGCGATCACCATGTCCCGGAAGGAAAACCAGCGGCCGCGGATCTGCATCGGCGCCAGATCGGAAAGCCAGGGAAGCCAGCAGACGTTGATCACCGCGCCGCAGCAGGAGCTGATTCCCAGCAGGAAGATCAGCGTCAACAGCCGCAGTCCCGCGGGTGACGCCGGCACGATCAGGGGAATCAGCCCGAAAAGCAGCCAGAGCGCCCGGCTGAACATGCCAAGGGTCAGCATGTATTTTTTTCGCTGATGGGTTCGGTTCACCAGGATGGAAAAGGGAATCTGCAGCAGGGCGGCGGCCTGCGGAATGCCGGTCAGCAGGCCGAAGGCCAGATCCCCGGCCTGCAGCTCGTTGGCCAGGCCGATCATGGCCGTGGTTCCTCCGCCGCAGATAATGCCGTGGAGATTGCCGAAGATATTCCCCAGCAGAATCAGATTCAGGCTGCGCCGGATGGCGGCGGGGAGGCGCGCTTCGTCGTAAAGCAGGGAAAGGGAGGAACGGCCGGACCGCGCGAAAAGCTTCCTCATGCTGGCATCCTTTCAGTCCCGGGGGAAACGAAATCGAAGGCATTATAGTGTGCCGCGCGCATTCCGTCAACTATATTTTTAGTTGCCGCTGCAGGCCGGATATGGTATGCTTGTGCAGGCAAACGGGAAAGGGGAGGAAATGAGATGGAAGCATTGACATCCGTCCCGAATGAGGAAACGATCCAGAGCTATACGGAGATTCTGAAATCCGTGGAATGGCAGACAGGGCTGAAGGCGGTTGCGATTCTGCTGATCGGGCTGGCCGGGGTGAAGCTGTTCCTGCGCTATTTACGGCGGCTCCTGAAGAAAACCAATGTGCCGGCGGCGGTGCATTCGATTCTGCTGACCCTGCTGCGCGTCGTGCTGGATCTGGTGGTGGTTCTGGCGGCACTCAGCGCGATCGGCATTCCGGCCACGTCCTTTATCGCGCTGCTGAGCCTGGCAGGCCTGGCAATTTCCCTGGCCCTCCAGGGCATACTGGGCAATCTGGCCAGCGGGCTGATCGTGCTGGGAAGCCATCCCTTTGACGTGGGGGACGCGGTTGAGCACGATGGGATCGCGGGAAGTGTCCGGGAAATCCGGATGATGCACACCGTGGTGGAGACCTTTGACGGGAAGGTGGTCTATATCCCAAACAGCAGCATCTCCGGCGGCCGGGTGATCAACATGACGCAGGCCGGAAAGCGGAGGGTGGACGTGAAGGTCTCCGCATCCTATAACAATAGCCCGGATCAGGTCCGGAAAGCCATCGGAGAGGCTGCTTCGCGAACGGAATGGATTCTGGAAGAGCCGGCCCCCCTGATCTTTCTGGACAGCTACGGCGATTCAGCCATTAACTACGAAATCCGGGTATGGACAACGCCGGCTCATTTTCTGGATGTAAAAAACAGACTGACGGAGCTGCTGTACACGACGTTTGCGGAGAACAAGGTGGAAATGACCTATCCGCATATCAACGTGCACCAGATGTGAGCGGGAGACGGTATATCCGCCTCCGGGATTTTGAGACCGGACAAAACGACAGATTGAGCGGGAAGGAGACCGTTTGATGCAGTACAGAAAAGGGCCGGGGGAGGACCGGTGGTCGGCGCTGGGCTTTGGCTGCATGCGCTTCGCGCGCAGCGGCGGGAGCATCGACATGGCGGAGACGGAGCGGGAGATCCTCCGGGCCGTGGAAAAGGGCATAAACTATTTCGATACCGCGTATATTTATCCGGGAAGCGAGGAAGCGCTGGGCACGGTTCTGGCGAAGAACAGTCTGCGGGAAAAGGTGTATGTGGCCACGAAGCTTCCCGGGTATCTGATCCATTCCGCCGCGGGGATCGAAAAGACCTTTCAGGAGCAGTGCCGAAGACTCCGGACGGATTACATTGACAATTACCTGATGCATATGCTGACGGATGTGGAAGCCTGGGAGAAGCTGCGGGAGATGGGCGTGGAGGACTGGATCGCGGAGAAAAAGAAGAGCGGCGCCATCCGCCATATCGGCTTTTCCTTCCACGGCAATACGGCCATGTTTCTGAAAATTCTGGATGCATATGACTGGGATTTCTGTCAGATTCAGTACAATTACCTGGATGAAGTCAGCCAGGCGGGGCGGAAGGGCCTGGAGGCGGCACAGGCCCGGGGGATTCCCGTGGTGATCATGGAGCCGCTGAGGGGAGGCAAGCTGGTGTCCCTGCTGCCGGAAACAGCCCGGAAGATGATCGAAACGGAGGGACAGGGGCGGAGCGCCGCGGAACTGGCTTTCCGCTGGCTGTGGGATCAGCCCGGCGTCACCTGCGTGCTTTCCGGGATGAACAGTCTTCCCATGCTGGAGGAAAACATCCGGGTGGCATCGGAAGCGCTGCCGGGCTGCCTGAGCGATGGCGAAAGGAACCTGATCGGGAAGATCCGGGCGGAAATCAACAGCCGGCTGCGGGTGCCCTGCACCGGATGCGGATACTGCATGCCCTGCCCGAAAGGGGTGGATATCCCGGGCGCTTTCCGTGCATATAACCGGATGGCGACGGAAAACCGCTGGGCGGGGCTGCAGGAATATTTCCAGACGGTATCCCTGAAAAAGGATCCGCCCTTCCCGTCCCAGTGCGTCGGGTGCGGGCGGTGTGAAAGCCATTGTCCCCAGCACATTCCGATCATCGCGGAGCTGAAAAAAGCGGACAGGACGCTTCGGCCCTGGTACGTAAAGGCCGGGCTGTGGATTTCCCGGAAGTGGCTGTTTGCAAGGCGAAAAGCCTGAGAAACGCCGGAGACGGACCGCATGCCCTGCGCAGCGGAGGCGCGCCCGCGCGGCCGGCTTTTCGGTATTTCCCCCCAAAAAAACGATCAGCAAGGAGCAAAAAAATGCAGTACGATTTTACGACGGTCATGAAACGGCAGGGCCATGATCTGGTGGCTGCGGAACGGATTCCCTTCGAAGGCGTCACGTGCCGGGAGGGGGTCGATCCCATTCCCATGTGGGTCGCGGATATGAGCTTTCCTACGGCGCCGTGCATTCTGGATGCGGTCCGGGAACGGCTGGCTTTTCCCAATTTCGGCTATTTTTCCGAATCGGACACCTACTACCGGGCTATCATGGACTGGCACAGGATACGCAAGGGCGTGACGGACCTGACCCCGGAGGCGATCGGCTATGAAAACGGCGTGCTGGGCGGAGTCAGCTCTGCCATCCGGATGCTGACGACGCCGGGAGACCGGATTCTGCTGCATTCGCCCACGTATGTGGGGTTTACCCATGTGCTGGAAGACACGGGCAGAAAAGCCGTCCACAGCCCGCTGAAACGGGACCGGGACGGCATCTGGCGGATGGACTATGAGGATATGGACAGAAAGCTGAAGGCGGAAAAAATCCATCTGGCCATCTTCTGCTCCCCCCATAACCCCACCGGGCGCGTATGGGAAAGGGAAGAAATAGAGCAGGCGATGGCGGTATATGCCAGAAACGACTGCATGGTGATTTCGGATGAAATCTGGTCCGATCTGATCCTGCCCGGATATACCCATATTCCCACCCAGAGCGTGTCCGGGGACGCGAAGCAGCGCACGATCGCTTTTTATGCCCCCAGCAAAACCTTTTCGCTGGCGGGAATGATCGGCTCATACCACGTGGTATACAATCCGCTGCTGCGGGACCGGCTTAACCGGGAAGGGCAGGCGACCCATTACAACAGCCAGAACGTGCTTTCGATGGCCGCGCTGATCGGGGCTTATACCAGGGGCGGACCCTGGCTGGATGAGCTGCTGGGCGTGCTGGCCGGGAACGCGTCGTATGTCTGCGATTTTATACGGGATCATTTCCCGGGCGTGAAGGTGATGCGCCCCCAGGGAACCTATATGCTCTTCCTGGACTGCGGGGAATGGTGCGAAAAGCATGGCGTCAGTATCCGGGCGCTCCAGAAGCGGGGCGTGGAGGCCGGCGTCATCTGGCAGGATGGGGAAGCATTCTGCTGGCCGAATACCATCCGGATGAATCTGGCGCTGCCCCGGGCGCGGGCGGAAGAGGCGATGGAGCGGCTGCGGCGGGAAGCGTTTACGGAAAGGTAAACGCAGGCCGGCTCAGTTTTCCGCATCCAGCCGGGAAAAGCCCTCTCCCAGGGCTTCGTGGGCCTCTGTGATGAACATAAAGGCATGCTCATCCTCCTCCTGGACGATCTGCTTGAGGGCGGGAATCTCCTGCCGGGAGGCGACGCAGAGCACCAGGGGGTGCTCCGCGCCGGAATAGGCGCCCTTGGCGGAAAGGTATGTGGCGCCCCGCCCCACCTCATTCATGATTCGTTCGGCCACCTTTTCCCATGCGCCGGTCATGACGAAGCAGGCTTTGTTGCCGGTGAAGCCCACCATGACCGCGTCGATGACCCGGGCAGTGACGTAAATATTGATCATGGCATAAAGCGCCTCGGAGCCGCCGATCAGGAGCCCCGCGGCCAGCACCACCAGGAAGTCAAGGGCAAAAAGGAAGACGCCCACGGTGATAAAGGGGAAACGGCGATGCACCATGCGGGCCACCATGTCCGTACCGCCGGTGGTGGCGCCGCCCCGGAGAATCAGGCCCAGTCCCAGGCCCAGCACCACACCGCCGAAAAGGGTCCCCAGCAGGGGATCCGTGCTGACCACCGGCAGGGGAATCAGGTCAATCAGCAGGGAAAAGAGCAGCGTCGCGAGGAGACTGCGGAAGGCGAAGATTTTGCCCATGGTGCGGTACCCCATGAGGAAGAGGGGAATGTTGATCACCAGGGAAGTGGTTCCCACGGGGAGCCCGAAAAGATGGTTCAGGATGGTGGTCACGCCGGTGAGCCCGCCGGGGGCGATGCTGTTGGGAATCAGAAAGGCGGGGTAGGCGGCGGCGGCGATGAGACAGCCCAGAAGGATCTGGGCATAGGCCAGCAGGATTTCTCTTTTTCGGGAACCTTCGGGGAGAATGCGCATGGGTGATTTACTCCTTTATTTCTTTAGCATCCTAAAATGTCCCTGAAACGATGAAAATCGGCCATGAAGGCCGATTTTTTTCTATCAGGGGCGGAAGGATGAACGCGGACCTTCTTCCTGCCGATCCAGCGGGTACCCCGGCGGGACCGAGGCGGAAGAAAATGGAACCGCTCCTTTTGTCTCCGCTATTATGGCAGGAAAGGCAGGGATTTGTCAAGGGCTGGATGGGTGCAGGGCGTCGAAAAAACGGAATCCCGGGGAAGGCAGCATCTTCCCGGTGCATCGAGATTGATTTGACCGCTTTTTTCCTTTATAATGGGCTAAAACGAGGATAACGGATGGGGAGGGGAAATACAATGACGGAAAACAACCGGAAAAAGACGTCCGGAAAGCGCCGCGC
>CADBTC010000089.1 GCA_902797445.1 uncultured Eubacteriales bacterium
ATCCACCCCCAGGTTCGCCAGCGCCAGGGCGATGTTGGCTTCGGATCCCCCGTAGCTGACCTCAAAGCTGTTGGCCACGCGGATCTTATCGTAATTGGGAGGGGTCAGCCGCAGCATAATCTCCCCCATGGTGATAAAGCGCTGGGTGCTGTCCCCGTCCCGAAGCAGTGGATTGGCGTGTTTCATGGTGAAATCCTCCCTTATTTTTTTATCCCTTGACGCCGCCCGATGTCAGGCCGGAAACCAGATGCTTTTCAATCAGCATGAACAGGATAATGACCGGCACCGTCGCCAGCAGAGACGCCGCGAACAGATAGTTCCACTGGATCATGGAGAAGGCGGCAAACTGCGTCAGGCCCACCGTGATAGGGAAATTCACATCCGTATGAATCACAACGGTGGAGATCGTATATTCATTCCACGCGTTGATGAAAACGAAAATCAGGGTGGTCACGATGCCCGGCGCCGCCATCGGCAGCAGCACCCGGATCAGGGCCGTCACGGAATTGCACCCGTCGATGCACGCGGCCTGCTCCATCTCCGGGGAAATGGATACGAAGGTTCCCCTCAGCAGCCAGATGGCAAAGGCCTGGTTGAAGGCGGCATTGATAAAAATCAGGCCGGGAATGGTATCATTCATCCTCAGGTCCATCAGCAGCCGGGAGATGCCCACCAGCAGCACCACCGGAGAGAACATCTGGCTCATAATCACGAAGCCCAGGAAAGCCTTCCGGCCGCGGAACCGCATCCGGGCCAGCGCGTAGGCCGCCGGAATGCCGCAGAGCAGCGCCAGCATCGTGGAGCCCACGGACAGGATCAGGGAGTTGACGAGGTAGCGCAGCACCCCCCGGTCCAGAATGTGGCTAAAGTTTTCCCATCTCCAGTCCACCGGGAACAGATGCAGATAATTGACGTCATTCGCGTCCGCGTCCGTCCGGAAGGCGCTGGTAAACATGATGACAAACGGATACAGAATCACGACGCACATGACGATCACGAAGCCGTACAGACAGCCCCGCCGGAAAACCTTCCCCACATCGCATCCGGCCAGACCGGTCAGCAGGGCGGTCATGCCCAGCAATACGGGAATCTGCAGCCACCAGGTCAGGTCGCAATGGGAGACCGTGCTCTTCAGCAGCGCCGCCGTCTCGTCTCCCCCGGCGCCCTGATAAATGAGGGCATCCGCCGACGCAAGAACCGCCTCGCCCGGGCTCTCCTGCACCCCCGCCGCGAACAGGCCGATCTGCCGGTTGATCACCACGTTGGTATACAGCACAAACAGAACCGTCACAAGCGCGCAGGCCAGCGTCAGCCACGCCCCCGCCAGACGGAGCCCCCGGCGCCAGGCCCGGCCCGATTTCCGTCCGCTGTCCGCCAGGCCGCAGCCGCAGGCCAGCAGCACGGCCAGCCCCTCCGCCGCCAGCAGGACGATCAGCATCTTTCCGGAGGGAAAGCCCGTCCGGATAAAATCCCATCCATTGCAGTCAACCGCCCGATTGACCCGGAAAATGATCAGCGAGGTGGTCTCCCCTTTGGAGTTGACCCGCTCGATGACCTCCTCCGTCACGCTCGTGGGAATCCCGCGGGCAGCATAGTCCGCCGCCTGCGCGTCCACCTCCTGCCGGGCCGCCTGATAGCGCTCATCCCCCACGAAGGTATTGCCGCTGCGTTTGGTATACACATTTGCGTCAAAGGTGTAGATGGGAAGGGACAGAATCAGGACGGAGACTGCGGCCAGCAGGAGCACGCCTGCCAGACGGAACAGGTTGCTCTTCCGCGCCGTCATTCGTTATCCTCCTTCCGCATCGTCACGATCATATAGACCCCCGCGCATACGCAGAGGATGACGAAGCCGACCACCGACAGGGCCGTGGCCGGGCCTTTCCGCTGTTCCGAAAACGCCAGCATGTACAGATACGTGATCAGCGTGTCCGTTTTATGCGCCGGCGCGCCGCGGGTGATGGTATAAATGATCGGGAAGGAGTTGAAAACATAGATAATGTTCAGCACCGTGCTGACCGTCAGGGAGGGCCGGACCAGCGGCAGGGTCAGATGCCGCAGCTTCTTCCAGAAGCCGGCGCCGTCCACCGTGGCCGCCTCGTAATAGCTGGTGTCAATGGACTGCAGCCCCGCCAGCACGCAGAAGGTCACAAAGGGAATGGTTACAAAAATACCGATGCCGCATTCCCATATGAAGTCCACGACATAGCTCGGCCGCCAGTTGACGGCCTGAGGGAGGATGCCCAGGTTCAGCAGCGTATTGTTCAGCGCCCCGTACTCAATATTGATGATATATTTCCATACGGAGGCCTGAACCACCAGCGTAGCCGCCCAGGGAAACACCACGATGGACCGGGCGATTTTCCGCCCCCGGAATTCGCCGTTTAGGACCAGCGCGACGACGAAGCCCAGCAGCGTGGAAATCCCCACCACCGAAACCACCCAGTACAGGGTGTTCAGCATCACGCTGCCGAATTCCGGCGCGGAGACAGCCGTCACATAATTGCTGATTCCGTTAAAGCCTCCGACCATGCCGGAACGGGAAATCTCGCTGAAGGACAGCTTGAACACGATCCCAATGGGATAGACCACAAACACGCCCATCAGAATAAGGCTGGGCAGCAGCCAGAGATAGGGTTCCCACTTGTGGCGTACAAGAATCTGGTTCAATGCCTGACCCCCTTTAATAAAACAAGAATGCCGCACGCGGTTTCCCCGATCCGTGCGGCAGAAAGAAGGGATCCGGACGCGGAACCGCCGGATCCCCGTGAATCAATCCTTATTTGCCCACGATCTTGGTCTGCAGCGCATCCAGCAGCGGCCGGACTTCCTCACCGGTCAGCGCGCGCTGTTCCACATCCACGACGACGCCGTTGCGGACATCCGCCCACTCAGACTTGGAGGCGGGATAGAACCGAGCGTTGCCCAGCACGTTCAGCCAGGCTTCGAAGGTGGGATCCGCTTCCACCAGGGCGCCCACAGCGGAGTCCACAGCGGGCAGGAAGGTTTCCATGGAAACCCAGCCCACATAGTTGGCGGGATCATAGAAGAACTTCAGGAACTTGCCGATGGCTTCG